>JALHSU010000045.1 GCA_022865345.1 Candidatus Zixiibacteriota bacterium | reverse complement strand
TTTCTGGGGAATTTTCCGGGAGCAGTATCTGGACAAGAGCTTATGGTTCATCCCGGTGCTTTTGGGTCTATTAGGGGTAGTAGAGTCGATAAGAAGAGTTAAGGGTATTGGCTGGATGCTCCTTTTCCTGGTATTAATCTCTTCAGTGGGGCTGATTTTATATTTGAATTTCGGCGATGGTACCAGAACTAATCCAGTGACCGGGGAGTTCGAGCGTTTGGAAGTCAGGGACAGAGACTATTTTTTCACCCCGGCATTCGTCTTTTTTGCCCTGCTAATGGGTTTGGGGATTTCCAGACTCATAAGTTATCTGGGCGAAGCTTTTACGAAGTTAGGCAAGTTAGGGAGCAGAAGTCTGGTTTATGGTGCTTCAGCTATTTTTCTTTTAGCGCCTTTGATGCCCTTGAATAGCGGGCTCCATTCGCCTGCCAATCGCAGGAATAATTTCATTCCTTATGATTATGGATATAATATCCTGAACTCATGTGATAAAGATGCCATTCTGTTTACTAATGGAGACAATGATACCTTTCCTTTATGGTTTTTGCAGCAGGTGGAAAAGGTCAGAACAGATGTAAGGGTTGTGAATTTAAGCTTAGCCAATACCGACTGGTATATGAGACAGCAGAAGAATATCCGGGGGGTACCTCTGAGTTTCACTGACCACCAGTTGGAAAACATGAACCTGGTTCAACTGCCGAACGGCAAGGTATTAAGGGTTCAGGACCAGATGATCATCAGTATCCTGGAGACTAACCGTTGGAAATATCCGGTCTATTTCTCTACCACCGTTTCTCCGGACAATCGGGTCTATAAAGGGGAGTCTATAGATGACCATCTGAGGATGGAGGGAATGGTTTATCTGGTAGTTCCCAAAGAGGGCAAGACAGTCAATGTCCAGAAAACTGAGGAAATCCTTCTGCAGAAGATGAAATTCAGAGGTCTTTCTGATCCTGAAGTCTATAAGGATTGGAATGAAGAAAATATGACGGTCAACTATTCCGGAATTTTTCTTAATCTGGCTGACACCTTAAGGCGGGCCAGGGAATATGAAAGAGCAATCCAGATTGCAGAGAAGAATATCGAAATTCTGCCTCAGAACTGGCAACCCTATGCCTTCATAGTCCAGGTATACGGGCAGTCAGGTGAGACACAAAAGGCTTACGAGTTTATTCAGAACTCTAAAGGGATAGAGAAAGAGAGACTTTATTTCAACTTAGGATTTACCCTTAAAAATACTGGAAAGGAAGACCAGGCTATTGAAGTTATGTATAAGATTCTTTCCTTAAATCCTAAATATGTGCCGGCTTTTAAGTTTCTTGAGGCAACCTATTATTTGAAGCAGGACAGAAATACGCTTGAAAAACTGTTAAGGGATTGGCTGGTTAAAAATCCAGAAGATGACTCCTCTGCCGCTTTACTCGGCCAGATCACCAAGCCGGGATTTACATTCCCAAGATAATAAAGTGAAGATTAGAGGATAATACAATTTAAAAAAAGCAGCATCGGGAGAGACTCTGGAGTATAAACCTTCAGGTTTATCAAGAATTAGGTAAAGCTCAAGTCTTCGCCAGGATCCTGCAGACAAGACCTTGACGGCTTTACACTCCAGAATGGGTGCCTCTCATAAGCGTCAAAAAATAGAACGAACTTGCAAATACTCGCGATAAACTGGCAGGACCTTTCCAATCCCAGAGCAGGTGGGGCGGAGATTCATTTTCACGAGATCTTCAGGCGGATAGTGCAAAAGGGTCATAACGTAACTTTACTCTGCTCGCATTATGCCGGGGCAAAAGAATATGAGGAAATCGACGGGATAAGAATCATAAGAAAGGGCTCCTGGTTTGTCTTCAACTTCTCTGCTTTCTGGGAGGTAAGAAAAATATTAAAGCGGGAAAAGTGGGATTTGGTAATAGAGGACATAAATAAGCTCCCCTTTTATTCTCACTTCTGGCACAACCTTCCGCTTTTAGTCATCGTTCATCATTTCTTCGATAAAGCCATCTTCAGAGAGGTAAATCCGGTTTTTGGAACCTATGTTTTCCTTTCAGAAAGAAGCGTTCCATGGCTGTATAGAAACAAGAGATTCTTAGCCGTATCTGAAAGCACCAAAGAAGAGCTTTTGAAAAGAGGTATTCCGGAAGAAAGGATTAAGGTAATCTATTGCGGGATTGACCATCAACTGTTTAAAATCAATCCGTATCTAACAAAAGATCCTTCTCCAACTGTTCTTTACTTGGGCAGGCTGAAGAAGTATAAGAGCGTCGACCTTCTGATCAAGGCTCTACCATTGGTATTAGATAAGGTTCCAGAGGCAAGACTGGTGATTGTCGGGGAGGGCGATTACAAGCCTGAGCTTCAAAATCTGGCGCGGAATTTGGGATTGCAGGACAGAATCGTTTTCACCGGATTTGTCGATAGCCAGATCAAAGTAGAGTGGCTCCACCGTGCCTGGGTCACAGTCTACCCCTCTATAAAAGAGGGTTGGGGTCTGACTAATATAGAGGCAAACGCCTGCGGAACGCCAGCCATAGCCAGTGATGTGCCCGGTTTGAGAGAATCAGTACTTCCAGGAAAAACCGGATTCCTGTTCAGGTATGGAGATGAACAAGACCTGGCTGATAAAATCATCAGAATTATCACGGATAACGAACTGAGGGAGAGATTCTCCAGAGAGGGTATTCTCTGGGCAAATAATTTTAGCTGGGACAAAGTAGCTTCAGAGGTGGAAGCGCTGCTGCAGGACGTGGTCGAGAACCGTAGCAATTCCAAGCCGTAATAAGGGAGAAGAAAGGAAGAAGTTGAAGAAAAGATTCCTGATAGGGCTGATCATCAGTATAATATTTCTATATTTTGCTTTCCGAGGGGTGAACTATCATGCGCTGTGGAGTGCTCTAAAAGGTGTAAACTTCTTTTACCTGCTCCTTTTTATGCTGGCAGTAGTTGTATTGATGTGGGTCAGGGCTTATCGCTGGAAGTTTATGGTCGACCCGATAAAAAAAGTCGGGGTCTACAGTCTATTCTCCTCTGCTATGATAGGTTTTATGGCTAACAACGTTCTTCCGGTCAGATTAGGCGAAGTTGTCAGGGCTTATTCACTGGGCACCAAAGAGAATATCTCCAGAAGCGCTTCTTTTGCCACCATCGTTATGGAAAGGGTTTTCGACGGTTTTGCCCTGCTTTTAATCCTCTGGCTAACCCTGCTTTTTTATCCCTTTTCCCGCTCCTCAGAGAAAGTAGGGGAGCTGGTCAGAAAGGGAGCCAATCTAACCTTAATCGCTAATTTGTTGCTATTCTTAATATTGATTTTACTGGAGCTTAAACCAGAGCCTACTTTGAAGTTTTTCCAGAAACTGTTGAGAATTATACCCGGGAAATTCTCAGAAAAAGCAGAGGGCATACTGCAGAAATTCTCCAGCGGGGTGAGGGTTTTCAGGGACGTAAAAAGAACCGGATGGATCTTACTCTGGTCTTTGATCCTGTGGGTAGGAAGCGGAATCAGCAACTACCTGGTCTTTTTAGCTTTCGGAATTCATCCACCACCGCAGGCATCTTTGATCCTGATGGTCATCGTGACCTTAGGAGTGATGATTCCTTCATCTCCAGGCTATGTGGGCACCATACAGTTCTTCACGGTGATCGCCTTAGGTCTCTTTGGGTATGACAAAGATTTCTCGCTCCCTTTTTCCATCGTACTGCACGCCTGCCAGTACATCCCGATTACGGTCTTAGGTTTGGTTTATCTTAGGCACGAGCATTTCTCTTTAAAAGTAGCAGAAAGAGATCCTGAGACTATAATTGAGAATGAAATAGACTCTGCTTGAAAGAAAAGTGAATCCTGTCGGATCACAAGGGTATCAACCCATTCATACTTTAGCAAGTATAGCATAAATCCTGAATGTAATTTTCAACTGGAGTGTAAAGCTTTAGCTTTTATTTTAATCTCAAGTGACTTGATTCACTTTCAACGAGTTTGGGGATGCCCTTCGCTTTAATTACAAACCTGAGGGTTTATACTCCAGATCATGCTACCTGCCAGAACTTTTAGGTTGACTTTATCTCTTTAGTTAATATTATAATGGCGGAGATGATATCGACATTGGTCAAATTCAATTGTTTTCTTTCAGTAAGCTCCCTTAAAACAAGTTTTAGAGAAGGGGAAGAGGATTAATCGGTGATTTCATGGCGAATTTTCAACCGATGAAAGATTATATGTTCTCCCTTCTGGATGAGTTAATTGTCAAGTATAAGCTTAAACCGCCGTTCTTAGATGCTGGCTGCGGTGGGGGAGATGTCGTATTACATTTGGCGCGCAAAGGGTGGAATGGTAAAGGGATCGACTTCTCGCCGGAGGCAATTAGCATTGCCGAACGGAATTTACAGCCCTTTTCAGATGTCAGGATAGAACGGAGGGATGTGTTTAGCGAACGCGGATCTTACTCCACCATAATCTTGTGGGATGTGCTTGAGCACGTAGAAAAAGACAGTGAACTGCTTTCTGTACTGAGTCAGAATCTGTCTACCCGGGTAGGCGGAGGGTATTTGATCATTTCAGTGCCGACGAACAAGAAGGAATGGAGATGGGATGATAAGTTTTACGGTCATTACAGAAGATACGACCGTCAGGAGATTAAGGATTTGCTGTCCCGGGCTGGTTTTGAGGTCAAGGAGTACTGGGATTTTACCTTTCCGGTTTTCTGGCTTATGCGCAGGCTTTACACGTGGCTGCTCAAAGACAAAAGCTTAAAACGCAGCCAGGAAAAAGAGGAACTTACAAAGATAAGCACCCTGAATGATGCCTGGGACATCGGCAGGATGACCTTTATTGTAAACTGGAAAATCTGGTGGAAGCCGGTTTTTTTTCTCCAGCGGCGTTTCAGGAGAACAAATTTAGGACACGAGGCACTCATTCTGGCACAGAAAGTTTCCACTGAAAGGTAACCAGTTGTGTAGATGATCTTCTGGAGAACGGATGAGCAGGACTTGTAATCTGTGTGGACAGGACAATTTTGCTGTATACCTGAATGGTTTTCCTGAAGAGAAAAGAGGTATTCTTAAGTGCCAGAATTGCGGTCTTTTGGTGACTGACCCTTTCCCCACCAGAGAAGAGTTAGTGTTGGCTTATCAAGACGAATTTTATGGTAAAAAGAGAAGCCAGAGATTTGGGAGCTTATTGGAAGAGGCGGTTTACCTTTTTCGCTGGGCAAGAGCATACAGAATCAAAAAGCTCTTCAAGCCGGGGAGGGTGCTGGATGTGGGTTGCGGAAGGGGAATCACCCTTCATTTTTTGAAAAAATGGGGATGGAATTGCACAGGTACCCAGCTGTCCAGAAATGCCGCTGAGTATGCGCGCAAGACTTTCGGGCTGAGAATACTGGAGAAGGATCTGTTAGAAACCAGATTTGAAGAGGGCTCTTTCGACCTGGTCATTTTAGCACACGTGCTGGAACACGTGCCTGACCCGTTAGCTTATTTACGAGAGATCAGCCGTATTTTGACCAGAAAAGGGGTTTTGATTCTTGAACTTCCTAATGCGGGCAACTTTCTGATCGATATTTTCAGGGAGAAATGGTTTGGCTGGGACCTGCCTCGACACCTGTATCATTTCACACCAGGAACCATAACCCGGATGTTATCTCAGGCTGGGGTTAAAGTGGTTAAAAAAAATAGATTCTCTTTAGAATATGCCCCTTATGTTCTTCTACAGAGCAGTTTGAATATGATTTTTAAGAGTAGAAATCTACTCTTTGAAATAATCAAAGCTCCGGAGATGAGAAAATTCTCCAACCTGCAAAAAAGCAGATTGATCGTTCATCTGAGCGTAGCCATTTTTCTTTTTTTACCGATATTGCTATTTTCTATAGGGGAAAGTCTTTTCGGCTCCGGAGATATAATGGGCTTCTGGAGTATCAAGAAGTCCCATCTTTCAAAAAGGATATGAGTCGTTAATTATGAAGCCTAAAGTAGTTGTGGTGATGCCAGCCTATAATGCGGCGCGAACTTTATCTTTCACCTATCAGAGCATCCCTTCAGAAGTCGTAGATGAGGTTCTGTTAGTAGATGATGCCAGCCGGGATGAGACAGTCAAGATCGCCTTAGACTTTCATCTGAAGGTTGTCCGGCATCCGCATAATGTGGGGTACGGAGGAAACCAGAAGACCTGTTATATGGAAGCTCTGAGGGATGGGGCAGACATCGTGGTGATGCTTCATCCGGACGGGCAGTATGACCCGCGACTGATACCGCAGATCATCGAGCCTATCAAAGAAGGCAAGGCAGACTTCGTGTTAGGTTCAAGGCTTAAGCAAAAAGGAGGGGCACTAAAGGGAGGGATGCCTTTGTATAAGTTCTTAGCCAATAGATTTCTGACTGGGGTCGAGAACTTGATTTTGGGTCAGAAGCTCTCAGAGATGCATACTGGTTACCGGGCTTACAGTCGGAGTTTTTTAGAAAAAGTTCCCTTTTTGCGCAACTCCAACGATTTTGTGTTCGACTCCCAGATAATAGCCCAAGCCGTAGCTTTTAAACAAAGAATTGTAGAGATTCCGGTGAGCACCAAATATTTCAAAGAAGCATCCTCGGTCAATTTCAAAGTCTCCTTAATCTATGGTCTGAAGACGCTCTGGACGGTGTTCAAATTCGCCTTTGACCGTCTGGGGATCATTCATTCCAAACTTTTCAGACCTTAAATTATGGGCAAGAAAAAGAAAGACAAAAAAGCAGAAGTACCTGAGATAAGGAAAAATAAACCCTTTCTGGAGTCCGCCTCAGGCGGATTCAAGCCACCTTTTCTTTATATACTTTTAGGGGTCATAGTCCTTTTAGGCGCGTACTTGAGGTTTTCTCATCTTTCTGCTGATCCTCCGATGGATCTGTCCTGGAGCTTAAGCCTTTACACGGATGAGGGAGCTATTGCCATAAATGCCCGGGATAAAGTATTGTTCGGTCAATGGAAGATGGATGATTTCTTCCGGATGGGGATCTCCTCGCTTCTATCCGTAATTTACTTTTTCATATTCAAGCTTTTCGGAACAGGATTTATTCAGATAAGAGTCCTTCCGGTTCTGTCCAGCTTAGGCTCGATCCTTCTGGTTTTCTTTTTACTCAAAAGAGAAAAGAGCATTTACTCTGCGGTATTTTCCTCCTTCTTCTTATCGATTGCCTATATCTACGTTATGCACAACCGCCTGGCACTGGAGGAGACCAGTCTGCTTTTCTTTCTTTTGCTTTCTCTGTTTTTTCTGCAGTTAGGGAAGGATAAAAGATTATATTTTCTTTTGAGCGGATTCACTTTCGTTTTAGCGGTTCTCTTTGTCAAAATCTCCGGGCTTTTCTTTTTAGCCATTATGTTTCTGGAGTTTGTCCGCTGGATCTGGATGGAAAAAGAGGAGAAAAAGAAAAAACTCTGGCAGAGCTTATCCTATTTTGTTCTGGGATTGGCAGGAGGAGGGATAATCTGGCTACTTTTAGTTTTGCTGCCATATAAAAGTGCTGTGATCGGATATATTCAGGCAGGTGCGCTCAAATCTCCAGCCGGGAATGCGGCGAATTTGGGCGTTTATCTTAGGAGCATTATCACCCTGGGGATAAGTGATAAGCTCTTTCCCAGGCTTTTCTTTATTTTCATTCTCTCCTTTCTGTATATTCTCTACTGGGTCAGGAATATAGGGGAGAAGATCAAATCTGGTGCTTCGATGGAATTTGTCAGCGTTTGCTGGGCCATTTGGGGAATCTTTTTCCTCTCTTATCCCAATTACCATCCGATCCGCTATCAGTTGCTACTGGTTTCGCCTTTGTGCATACTGGCTGGTTTTTTTGTGGAAAAGTTAATCCAGGCGCAAAAGCTCAGGATTTCGAGTGGCATGAATCCTCTGAGATTAATTTTACAATTTCTGATACTGGTCGTTTTCATTTACGGTATCTATTATAGCGTCAGCTTACATATACTGGTGAATTATCAAAGCTTCTACGGAATTGTCTCTTCTTTCTCCTCAGACCCGAATGGCTGGTTTCAAGGGGCTTTTGGTTTGATGCAGGACTATTCTGCCCTGATGGGAAGATCAATAATCCTGGCTTTAATAGTCTTGGGCGCTTTGATAGGGCTTTCGAGGCTTAGGAAACTCAGAGAAGGATTTGCTTTATCCACCGGGCTGAAAGGTATTCTTTTAATCCTGGTGCTCTTCTTAGTTACCTTCAGCAACTTGAAGCAGTATTCAGCCTGGACCGAAAACCTGACTTATGATCTTCCGGATATATCTAAGGATTTAAGTTCACTTCCCAGGGGGAGCATAATTGCTGGTCCCTGGGCGGCCACTTTGAGTTTAGAGACCCCGCATTATGCAATAATGATGCAGGATTTCGCCAATAAGGATAAGGTGATTGAGAGGTTCAGACCTACACATATATTAATCTCCAAGGATGGATGGGAGGACAAATATTTTCACCAAACCTACCCGGAGCTGATGTCTAAAGCAGTTTTGTTGAAGGAATATCCAGTTCGGACACAGTATAACAAGCCTCTGCTTTTGTATCAACTTCCTAAACAATAAAAGATTTCTCTGCATCTGCTATGGATTTGGTTCGGAAAATTTACGCTATATCCAAAGAGGGTTTTAGATTGACTTTTGTGATTTTAGAGATATATTAATGAAAAATTCGAATATGGCTGATAACAGAAAAGAAAACGACTATAAAATCTCCATTGTAGTGCCGGCTTATAATGAGGAGGAGAATATCCCTCCACTACTGGAGAATTTTGAGAAGATGTTCCGGGAATCCAAATTGGAAGGGGAGGTCCTGTTAGTGGATGACGGCTCCACAGATAAGACCTATGAGCTTGCCAGGGAGAGCGAAAAAAAATATCCTTTTTTGAAAGCCCTTACTACTAAAACCCATCAGGGGTTGACTTCTGCCTTGCAAAGAGGTTTCGACAACGCCAAAGGCGACATCTATCTTTTTTGGCCTGCAGATCTGCAATATATGCCAGAGGATATTCCGAAGTTTATTCAGAAAATGAATGAGGGGAATGACATTGTAACCGGCTGGAAAAAGGGAAGTTATGGATTGAAGGCTTTTGTCTCCTTTCTCTACAATATTCTGTCCAGATGGCTCTTTAAAATCAAAGTGCATGACCTTAACAGCGTCAAGGCTTTCAGGAAAGAGGTGCTGGAAGACTTGCCCTTGAGAAAAGACTGGCACAGGTATATGGTGGTAATGGCAGCGGAAAAAGGGTTCAGAGTGGATGAGGTCAGAATTCCTCTTTATCCCAGAAAGTATGGTAAATCAAAATTCGGCATCTGGAGAATTCCAATCGGGGTTTTAGACCTTTTCAGCGTAAAATTTCAGGTCTCCTTTATGCGCAAGCCGATGCTCCTTTTCGGCTCCTTAGGTTTGATCATGGTGCTCTTGGGGGTACTGGCAGGTCTTTTAGCTATTTACCTGAGGATAATTATGCATGAAGGGTTCAGACCCATTTTATATCTGGTCATCCTTTTAGTCTTGTCCGGGATTTCACTTTTCGCCTTAGGGTTTTTAGCTGAAGCGATTGTCAGCTTAAGAGAAGAGGTAGAAAGCTTAAAAAAGAACAGAGAATAGATAATAAGAAGGTTAGGAACTAAGAAATTTTATGCCAAGAGAAAAGATTTTGGTCTTAACTCATAATTTTATTCGATTCAAGGAGGACCTAGCTGGACAGTTTATCTACACCCTGATGAAGGAATTAACGCAGGATTATGAAGTTTTCGTCTTAGCGCCCCACCAAAAGGGATTAAAAGAATATGAGGAAATAGATGATCTGAAGATCTACAGATTTAGATATTGCTTTACGAGATATGAAAATTTAGCTTATCGAGGAGACATGCATGAGCAGGTCCTTCGTCACTTTTCCAACAAGTTTCTTTTCATTTTCTTCTTCTTGGCTTTCTTTTTTTATACATTGAGGATTGTCGAGAAAAATAAGATTAAATTTATTCATTGCCACTGGTGGGTGCCTGCAGGCGTAATAGGATATCTTACATCTTTTTTTGCTCCGGTTAAAATAATTTTAACCACCCATGGTTCGGATGTTTTTATATTGCGCAAATTCAGATGGTTATTGTCATTTGCTTCATTAATCTTCAGGAAGGCTGAGTTTTCGACTGCAGTCTCAAGCTATTTAAAACATCTTCTCATCAAGGAGTTGAAAATTAGAGGGGATAAGATTTTCGTTTTTCCTATGCCTTTCGATGATAAGAAATTTTTCCCTTTGAAAGAGAAAAAGGTCGAAAAGGGAAGCATCCTAAGCATCGGGCGGCTAATTCAGAGAAAGGGTTATGACTACCTTTTAGAAGCCTGCGCCAAGTTGAAAGAAGATGGACAAAAGTTTAAATTGAAAATTATCGGTGAAGGACCGGAAGAGAGAAGATTGAAAAAATTAGCTGATTTATTAGGATTGGATGAGAACGTCGATTTCATTTCTAATCTTCCTCAAAACGAGCTGGTCTATCATTACAATGCCTGCGAAATCTTCGTTCTTCCTTCTATAACCGATTGGAAGATGGAGGCTGAGGGATTAGGATTGGTTCTCTTAGAGGCGATGTCCTGCAGGGTTCCGGTGATTGGGACAGGGTCAGGTGGCATTGTCGATATCGTACAGAATGAGAAGACTGGCCTTCTAATTCCAGAGAAGGATCCCTGCGCTCTGGCTATGGCGATAAAACGTTATCTTTGGGATGAAGATTTGGAAAATAGAATGGCGGAGGGAGGATATAGATTTGCCCAAGAGAATTTCACTCCCAAGGCTACAGCGGGAAAACTTAAAGGGATTTATCAGAGGTTAAAATAAGAATATTTGTGGTAGCAGACCATCTATAATTTGAATGGCCAAATTGGAAACAAAAGTTATAAAAGTTTTTTTAAAATTTTTTATAGTCGCAGTCATCCTTTTTTTCTTCATAAGATATGTCTATGAAAACTGGCGGGTGGTCTCTTTATATCAATGGCAGTTTAAATATGGTCTGTTGGCCGTCTCCTTTGGATTAGTGTTTTTGAATTTTCTTTTTTTTATCCAGATCTGGAGAAGCTTGCTCCAAAAATTGTCTTCCAAGCTACCTTTTAAAAAAGCATTCAAGATCTGGTTCTATTCTAACTTAGGGAAATATGTCCCTGGAAAAATTTGGTCAGTGATGGGGATGGTCTATATGTGCGAAAAGGAAGGGATCCCCAAGGCGGCCACGCTGAGCTCAGCTATTCTAAATCAACTTCTGAATATCATTGGCGGGTTGATCCTGGTTCTCATCCTTTCAGGAACGAAGTTTTTAAGCGGGATGTCCAAGCTTTATTATTTACCTCTGATTTTGGTTTTTGTCATATCTTTATATCCACGGGTGATGGAGAAGATTTTGAATTGGGGATTAAAAAAGCTGAAAAAGGAACCTGTAAAGATTAATTTGAATTTCAAGGAAAACCTGTTTTTTACCCTTCTTTTTATGTTAGCCTGGGGAGTCTATGGAGTTGCCTTCAACATCTTCATAATGTCTTTAACCGATTCCCCTTTAAGCAATTGGCCCTTTTTAACCTCGATTTTCGCCTTTTCGTATATCATAGGATTTTTGAGCATATTCGTACCGGGAGGTTTAGGGGTGAGGGAGGGGATTTTAGTCTATTATCTTTCCAGCTACTTCCCTTTGCCTGTGGCTACTCTAATTGCCCTGCTTTCAAGATTATGGATGACCGCAGTTGAGCTCTCAGGACTTTTGGTTGCCTGGAGGTTTTGAGTTGAGTTTTTTAACAGGTGTGCGATTTTTTAGGCTGGAGTGTAAAGCTTTAGCTTTACCCTTAATCTGACCTGAAAAGAGGGGGTTTTGGCAAACCTGTCCTGAAACGGATCCATAGAAAAGGTCGGCACTCCAAATACAAATTTTGAGAACTCTTGATAGGAAAAGGAATTTTATGAAAAAGAAGGAAAAGAAAGAAAAACCAAAAGAGGCAGAGATAAAAGTCAGAATAAACCAGGAAAACAAGATATTCAAATATCTTCCTTTTATTCTGTTTGCCGTTCTGACTGTCATTATGTTCAGGGAATTTATCTTTTCTTACCAGATGCTTTACGGAAGCGACACCATTGAAGCCGGGGTGTTTATGCGTCAGCTTTACGTGGATTATTTTAAAACTCATCATTCATTGATCCTCTGGGATCCTTTTATTTTTGGCGGAATGCCATATGTGGATGCCATGCACGGTGACACCTTTTATCCCCTGGCAATCCTGCAGTTCATCCTGCCTCTATACAAAGCATTAGGCTGGAAGCTGGTTTTGACGATTTTCTTTGCAGGAATTTTCACTTTCTACTGCATGCGCACCCTCGGGTTCAGCCGGGGTGTCTCCATAATCGGAGCTTTAGCCTATATGTTCTCAGCTAATTTGGTTTCCTGGGTCTATGCCGGACACGACGGCAGGATGTATGTCACCAGTCTTTTGCCCTTAAATTTCCTTTTCCTTGAAAAAAGCCTCAGGTCCAGAAAACTTATCCAATTTATCCTTTTCGGCGGCACAATCGGGCTTTTGATTTTAGCCAATCATCCCCAATTAGCTTATTTTGCCATGTGGAGCTTGGGGCTTTATTTTCTGGTGAGTTTAATCTGGGATTATAAGGATAATAAAAAAATTACCCGGTTGATAAAACCTGTGAGCTATTTTTTGGTCGCGCTCGTTTTAGGAATAGCATTGTCTCTGGTGCAGATACTCCCGCCTTATATCTACGTTAATAAATATTCTCCCAGAGCAGAGGGCGGTAAAGGGTATGAATATTCTACCTCCTGGTCTTTTCATCCTGAGGAGCTGGTCTCGCAGTTCGTGCCGGAGTTTACCGGGTTGAATCTGGAAACCGAAAGTAGTTACTGGGGAAGAAATCCTTTCAAGATAAACAGCGATTATGGGGGAATTGTCCCCTTGCTTTTTGCCATCATAGCTTTGGTACTGGTTCGTAATCGTAAAATCTGGTTTTTCTCCGGTCTGGGGTTATTGGCTTTGATCTATTCCCTGGGCGCACATACGCCTTTGTTCAGACTTTTCTACTATTTTGTTCCTCAGGTGAAAAGCTTTCGTGCACCCGGGCTGATACTTTTCCTGCTGGTTTTCTCGGTCCTGGTTATGGCTCTTTTCGGGCTGGAGAAGATTCTGCAGAGAGTTAAAGATTTAAAGGACAAGAAAAAAATTAATAAACTTCTTTTAGTTGTGGTTCTTATTTTCTTTGGCTTTGCTATTCTTTTCAGTGTAGCTGGAAGTGGGCTACTCTCTTTGTGGAATGGGATTCTTTACTCTGATATCCCTGCTCAGAAAAAAGATATAATGCTTTTGAATCTGCCCAATATCACCAGAGGGTTCTGGATTAGCTTCCTTCTGGTGGGTGGAGTCGTTGCAGGGATCTATTTGTATCTTCAGGGGAAGTTAAAGAGAAGCTATTTCCTTTTCTGGATCGGTGCACTTCTATTTTTAGACCTGTGGAGATGGGATGCAAAATTCATCCAGAATTTCGATTACCAGACCTATTTCCAGAAAGACCAGGCCATCGATTACCTTAAGCAGGACAAGGAGCCATATAGAGCTTTAGTCATTCCAGGCACCTACCCGATGAGCAATTTCTTAGCCCTTTATGGAATCGACGAAGCGTTTGGCTACCACGGGAACGAGCTTAAGAGGTATGACGACTTCACTGAGAAAAGCTATCTGGAAAGCGCCAGAACTCAAGCTGAATACGGTCAGAGGTATTTGGACTTCCTGTTTGGTCCAAAGCCAGACCTCCTGAACGTGAAATATCTCCTGTTCAGAGGTGTTTTTCCTGATACCTCTAAGTATAAACTGGTCTTGAAAGCAGGGGATAAGAACCTATACCGAAATTCAAATTACCTGCCAAGGGCAAGGATGGTTTACAAATATGAGGTCATTAAAGACAAAGATAAGATTTTACAGCGATTGAAAGAGCCGGACTTTGATTATCGAGGCTCTATTGTCCTAGAGGAAGAACCGGGAATCGAATCTTGTAGAGACGCATCGCTATGCGTCTCTACGCCAGCCAGAGTTACTGAAAATAAAATAAACTCTCTGACAGTTGAGGCTGAGACAGATAAGCCCGGCTTATTGGTTCTGTCTGAGAATGCCTATCCTGCCTGGAAAGCACTGGTTGATGGCAAGGAGACCAAAATCTATACCGCAGACTATATCTTCCGGGCAATTCCCTTAGAGAAAGGGAAACATAAGATCGAGCTGGTCTACAACTCGAAGCCATATAATATAGGTAAAACCAGCAGTATATTGACAGGGCTGTTTTATCTTTTTATATTGGGAGTTCTGGGAGTGAAAACTCTTTCTGGAAAAAAAGGAGAGTTGAAAGAAGAATGAAAATCTTAGTCATAATACCAACCTACAACGAAAAAGAGAACATCGGCACGATCCTTCCTCTGGTTTTAAAACAAGATCAGGGAATAGAAGTCTTAGTGGTGGATGACAACTCTCCTGACGGAACCGGTAAATTAGTGGAAGAGCTTAAAGCCTCGAATCCCAGAATAAAACTTATCAAAAGGGAGAAAAAATCAGGGCTGGGCACTGCCTATATAGCAGGGTTCGACTATGCCCTGCAAAATGGCTACGATTATATCTTCGAGATGGACTCAGACTTCTCGCATGACCCCAGTTATATACCAGATTTTCTTAAAGCTATAAAAGATTCGGACCTGGTTTTAGGCTCGCGCTATATCAGGGGAGTCAATGTTGTCAACTGGCCCATAACCCGCTTGCTTCTTTCCTATTTCGCGAATGTTTATGCCCGCTGGGTCACCGGGCTTCCGGTGAGAGATTCCACCGGTGGTTTTAAATGTTTCAAAAGGGAAGTCCTGGAGAAGATTGGCCTGGATAATATCCACTCCAATGGTTACGCTTTCCAGATAGAGATGAGCTTCCGCGCCTGGAAAAAAGGTTTCAAAATCAAGGAGATACCGATTATCTTCGTGGACCGCAGAGCGGGCGAATCAAAGATGTCCAAAAAGATAGTGCGGGAAGCTATCTGGATGGTCTGGAAGCTTAGGATCCTGAGTATTTTGGGAAGAGTATGAATAATAGGGAAAAAAGTGCAGGGGCACGGCATGCCGTGCCCCTACACTCTGGTAATCAACTTGACCTTTCAATCATAATCGTAAACTACAGGGCAAAAAGATTCTTAAAAGTATGTTTGGATTCAATTTACAATACAAAAAATAATTTAAGGCTTGAAATCTGGTTAATTGATAACTCTTCTAAGGATGATACAGTCCCTTGGGTCAGAGAGAACTTCCCACAGGTCAACCTGATAGAAAATGAGTGGAACTCAGGTTTTTCCAAAGCCGCTAACCAGGGGATAAGAGAAAGCCAGGGGAAATACCTGCTTTTGCTTAACCCGGATACGAAAATCACAGAGGGGAAAATAAACCAGTTGCTCAAGTTTATGGACGAAAATCCAGAGGCTGGAATCTGTGGTCCAAGAATGATTGACGAAAAAGGCGAATTGCTTTATTCCTGCCGCTCTTTCCCTGACCTCCTTACCTCCATCTCCTCCTCTCAATCGGTTCTCAATCGCCTGTTTCCGCACAATTCCTTATCCCGGAAGTATCTGCTCAAAGATTTAGACCGAACCGGGATAAAAGAGGTGGACTGGGTGTCCGGCTCCTGTCTTTTTGCCCGAAGGAAGATGCTGGGAGAAATAGGACTTCTGGATGAAAACTTTTTTATGTTCTGCGAGGATACAGACCTTTGTTTAAGAGCAAAGAAAAACGGCTGGAAGGTATTCTACTTTCCCTTTTTGACTGTGACCCACCAGCTCGCGGGGTCTACTTCCTTAAATCCTTTGCGAGCTAAGCTGGAACATCACCGCAGTATGTATTATTTTTTTAAGAAACACTATCATCCAAATCCTGTCTTCAGGCTTCTGGTTTATCTTTCTTTGCTCGGGCGATTGATTTTCTTATCTTTTGTCTTCAGCTTACCTGGGACATTTAAAAAGAAATAGGATCATATTCCAGATTCACAGGAGTTAAGTTGGATCAGTATATTTTCATCCTAACTTTTTCGTTCAGTTTGGGCTTACTTCTTACGTTTCTGGTCAAGAATTTCAGTCTGAAGTACCAGCTCTTGGATTATCCGAACCACAGGAAGATTCACCTGAATCCAACTCCTACCCTGGGAGGGATCGCCATATTCTTATCATTTAACCTGGTTTTCTGGACGGCCTTAATCTGGGAACGAACGATACTTTCATCTGACCTGAGATACCTTGCCGGTTTTACTTTGGGAGGGGTTATAATTTTCGCCACCGGAATTTATGATGACCTCAAAAACCTAAGGCCCAGGTGGAAGCTCCTTTTACAATCGCTGGCGGTTTTGGTCTTAATCCTGTTCGGATTGAGAATCAATCTGCTTTACATTCCTTTTTTCAAGGCAGTGAGTCTTGGGTTCTTCTCTTACCCGGTCACGTTTGTCTGGTGTCTTTTGATCATCAATGCCTTTAATTTGATAGATGGGCTGGACGGGCTGGCGGCCGGCCTGTCGGTAATCGCCTCCTTAGCTCTTTTGGGTGTGGGGATTTTCCTGGAGGTGAAGCTCATCTCCTTTATCTCTTTAGGCGTCATAGGTGCCTGTCTGGGCTTTTTACGATATAATTACCCTCCAGCCAGGATTTTTATGGGAGATTCTGGTTCTCAATATTTAGGATACATCTTTGCGGCGGAGGGGGTAATCTGTCCGATTAAAAGCTACACCGCCCTGGCACTTTTCATTCCCCTCTTAGCCCTGGGATTACCAATATTTGAGACTTTCTTTTCGTTTTTCAGGAGAACTTTAAACAATAAAAGGTTTTATCATGCTGATAAGAGGCATCTTTTTCATTTCCTGCTGGAAAAAGGGCTAAGTAAGAAATTAACCATCTGGATTTTTTATATTGTTTCCATTATATTAACCATAATAACCTGGGCTATTCTTGTCCGGGAGAATAAACTGGTTTTTTCTTTTCTGCTATCCTTTTTAGGGATACTGGTTTTGATCCTGGCATTTTACCTGTTCCGGATAGGGATGACTGATCAAGTAAAAAAAAAGTAGCCGGTTAAAGGATAATATTCAAAAAGATGAACGGACAATATTTAGATTTCGAAAAACCGGTCCTGGATCTGGAGAAGAGGATCCAGGACATGAAAGATTTCGCCTCTGGCGAAAGTCTGGAACTTACCCGGGAGATACAACTATTGGAAAAGCGCAAGGATAGATTGCTGCGGGATATATATTCTAATCTTACTCGCTGGCAAAGGGTCCAGTTAGCCCGACATCCACTCCGGCCCCACAGTTTAGATTATATCAATTTGATAAGTACCGACTTCGTGGAGCTGCATGGAGACAGGGGATTTGCAGATGATAAAGCGGTAGTGGCTGGATTTGGCAAAATCGATGGTCGAGCAGTCATGTTCATTGGTCAGCAGAAAGGCAGAGACACCAAGCAGAAGCTTTATCGAAACTTCGGGATGATGCACCCAGAGGGTTATCGTAAGGCTTTAAGATTGATGCAGCTTGCCTCCCGCTCCGGCAAGCCCATTATCATCCTGGTAGATACTCCTGGAGCCTTTCCAGGAATTGGAGCCGAAGAAAGAGGACAGGCAGAAGCCATCGCCAGAAATTTAAGAGAGATGTTCAGATTAAAAGTCCCCATCACCATAAATATAGTCGGAGAGGGAGCAAGCGGGGGTGCTTTGGGAATAGGGATCGGAGACCGGGTGCTGATGTTAGAGAACTCCTGGTATTCGGTCATCTCTCCGGAAGGATGCTCTGCCATTTTGTGGAGAGACAGCTCCAAAGCTCCCCTGGCAGCAGAAGCCCTGAAGTTATCCTCCTTTGACTTAAAGGAGCTAAAAGTCATAGACAAGATTGTGCCTGAGCCGGTGGGTGGGGCGCATCGAAATCCGAAAGAAGCAGCGGATATTCTAAAAAAAGAGATCATTAAAGACTTAGACGAGCTTATGAAACTGGGAACAGAAGAGCTTCTGCAGAAAAGAATTGAAAAATTCAGAAGAATGGGCGTATTCTCCACTGAGGAATACCATCTGCCGGAAAGAGGAGAAGCGTCTGAGAATATCGGATAAGGAGTTTGCTGAAAAGCTGGATAAGGTCATGATCCAGTTTAAGTCCGGTGATTCTTACTGAGAATGCCGGGCAGTCGAAAAGAAGAATATCAAAAGGAGGTAAAGGATGAAGCTTTCTAAATTCTGTGCAGAGGACTTGATTTCTTTTGATCTTAAAGGGAAGACGAAAAATGAGATCATAGAGGAGTTGGTAAATATAGCCTCCAGGTCGAAACTGGTCAAGGATAAAGACGAGGTTCTTAAGGCGGTGCTGGAGCGAGAGAAATTAGTCACCACCGGCGTGGGTTATGGAGTTGCCTTTCCCCATGCCAAGACCAAAGCCATCAAGGGGATAGTAATCGCCTTTGGTCGCTCTAAAACCGGTATTGATTTCGACGCAATGGATAAAAAGCCGGTTCACCTTTTTTTCCTGATAGCGGCACCTGAAGATGCAATCGGCGCCCATCTCAACGTTATGGCTCGTCTTTCCTATCTTATGAAAAGTGAAAAAAATCGTGATGTTTTGATGAAAATCTCAAATCCCAAGGAACTCTTGGAGCTTTTGGACTCGGTGGAGTGATAATAATAAATTTCCAGAAATCACTTGAGAGGTCTAATAATTAAAGAGATTTTAGTCGAGTATTATAAGAGGGGCAGATAAAATGCTGTTAAAACGGCCATGAACTGTGCAACAGGTCCCAAGGAACTATGAGGACCTCTGAGTGTTTGGGAATGACAAGTTTTTCTCCAGAGGGGAGGAGATGCCATTTTTATCATTTAACATCTTGACTCGCGGAAGAGGGTCATTCTTAAAAGAGAAAAGCTCTGCCACCTTTTTCCTTTTTCTGTCTTTATCCTTACTTTTGTTCTTATTGCCTATCAAGGTCAAAAAAAGTCTTTCCGAGGTAATTTTCAGTTTTACCTACGCTCCCTTTAATTCTATAGCCAGGCGGGTAGACGAATTATACAATGTCCATCAGGCCAATAGAGTTCTGAATGAAAAAGTAACCAGGCTGACCCTGGAAAACATCCAGCTACAAGAGGAGAGCAAGGAGAACCAAAGATTAAGGCAGATGTTGGAATTCGAGTCTGGGAGCACCTATCAACTTATTCCCGCAGAGATCGTCTCAACCGAACCGGGAAGATTTCCCAGTACGATCTGGATAAATTTAGGGGAGAAAGATGGAATAAAAAAGGGGATGCCGGTAATCAATATGGACGGGCTGATCGGCAGGGTAAGCGAGGTCCTGATGAGAAAATCAGTAGTTCAGTTGCTCTACCATCCCAATTGCAGGGTGCCGGCTTTAGACTCCAGAAGCAGGGTCCAGGGGATCGTAAGGTCAAAAGGAGGAATCAGGTTAAACTTAGACAACATTCCTTTAGAAGAGGATGTCAAACCCGGCGACGAAATTTATTCCTCCGGCTTAGGCGAGATATTCCCTGAGGGTTTGAAAATTGGCCAGGTATACAGAGTATCACCGGAAAGAGATTCCGTTTTTAAAGTCATAACCCTTAAGCCCGCGGTCAATTTTACGCGGTTAGAAGAGCTTTTTATAATTAAAACCTTAACTCAAAAATAATGGATACTAAAAATGCCCATCCGTAACCTGAACTTGTCAAAAGCAGCCAGAATGCTCCTTTTGATTCTGATAGTAATAATCTACCAGTCTTTATTCTCCGGGCTTTTAACAATTCAAAAGATAAGTCTGGATTTGCCTTTACTCATTCTGGTTTTCGTAGCTCTAACCCAGGGCCCAGTTTCCGGAGCGATATTTGGATTTCTGGTTGGGTTTTTATTAGATCTGGCCAACCCTTCTTTTCTGGGGTTGGGGGCTTTCATTAAAACCTGTCTGGGGTACCTGGTCGGAAATTTCAAGGATAATCTGTATTTAGAAAGCAGTCTTACCAAAGGAGTGGTGGTCTTCTTCAGCCTGCTCTTTAACGATCTGGTTTATTATTTTTTTTCGAGCGGATTAAATCTGAGCTATGCTTTTTCTATTTTTTTTAATTATAGCCTGCTCTCCGGGCTTTATACAGCCTTGGTGGGATTGATATTTTTATGGTATCTTCAAATCCGTAAAGCTAAAATTGTCACGACTTAGTTTCTCAACCGTGGTATGACCAGAACTGGAATCTTAGATTGTAACCGGGAAAAACTCACTTTTTATCTGGTGGGATTCTTGGCTTTTATCCTGACCTTAAGATTATTTTATCTACAGGTTATCAGTTTTTCTTATTATCGCCAGGTATCTGAGGAGAATAGGGTAAGGCTGGTCTCTGTCCCCGCACCCCGGGGGTTGATCCTGGACCGTAACGGAAAGAGAATGGTTACTAACCGCACTTCCTATGCCCTTTTTTTGATCCCTTCTCAAGTTCAGGATATAAAGTCAGTAGTCAAGAAAATCTCTCTAATTTTGAATCTGGACGAGGATTTTCTTGAAGAAAAAATAAGAGCCGGCTGGGTTAACAAATACACGCCCATAAAATTGTTGAAAGATCTTGATTTCAAAACTATTTGCATTTTAGAGGAACAGAATGAGGAGTTGCCCGGGGTCAGCTATCAGGTAGAAAAAGTGAGAAGTTACCCACCGCTTTACTGGTCAGGTCATCTTTTCGGATACGTGGGCGAGGTCTCGCAAAAAGAAATGGACGATTCGAGGGAAAAAGGACTGACTTTAGGGAGCAACATAGGGAAGGACGGCCTGGAAAAACAGTATGATGAGGTCTTGAGAGGGGAGGATGGGATGAATTACCTAGAGGTAAGCGCGAGCGGAAAAATCTTGGGATCCCTGAAGGATAAGAAGTCTCAACCTTATACGGTAGGCTCTGACCTGGTTCTGACCGTTGACTCTGACCTTCAGGTGGAAGCGGAATCGGCTCTGAGCATGTTTAATGCCGGCGCAGTGGTGGCTCTGGATCCTCAAAATGGAGAAGTTTTAACTCTGGTGAGCAAGCCCGGGTTTGACCCCAATCAGTTCTGCTCTTTTCTGGATGAGGACACCTGGGAGGGCTTGGTTAATGATCCTTCGCATCCTCTACTCAACCGGGCAATTCAGGGGTCTTACCCCCCTGGTTCAACTTATAAACTGTTAACTGCAGGCGCAGCTCTGGAATCAAAAATCGTAGATCGAAATACCACTTTTTCTTATTGCAACGGTGGTTTCCTTTTTGGAAACAGGATTTTCAAATGCTGGCAGCCTAAAGGGCACGGCAGGCTGGATCTGATTCAGGCAATAGCCCAGTCCTGTGACGTCTACTTTTATCAGCTCTCGTTAAGGTTGGGACTTGACCGCTGGAGCGATTATGCTCGTCAGTGCGGGCTGGATAAAAAATACAAAGTTGATCTTCCCGACGAGATCGCGGGAATGATTCCCAGCCGGACTTATTACGAAAAAAGATTTGGGCAGGAGGGATGGATTAAAAACCTGGTGATAAATCTGGGAATAGGGCAGGGGGAGGTTCTGACCACTCCCTTAGGACTTGCCGTCTTCTATTCCGCTCTGGTTAACGGTGGAACTGTTTACCAACCACATCTCCTGAAAGAAATAAGATCGGTAGAGGGAAGGTCCACTCCAAAAGGAAAGACAGTTTTGTCTCATCTCCCTTTTTCAAATTCTACCCTGGAGATTCTCAAAGAAGGGTTGGTTGAAACGGTCAATTCCCCTTCCGGGACAGGAGGTTTAGCCCGCATCTCTGATATAGTGGTTGGGGGAAAAACTGGAACCGCGCAAAATCCGCATGGCAGGGAGCATGCCTGGTTTGTGGGTTTTGCACCGGTTGATCATCCGAGGATAGTCGTGGCAGTTTTAGTGGAGCAGGCTGGTCACGGTGGTACCTATGCTGCGCCAATCGCCAGGAGAATCATAGAGAGGTATCTCAAAGGGATAAGCACAGAATCGAGCGGTGAAAAAGAGAGTAATTTTCAAACCGATTAGGCAATGAAGTTCTTCAGACTGAAAACCGAGGAATTCGATTTTAAGCTTTTAGCTTGTGCCCTGCTTTTATCTTTAATAGGGGTGCTCCTGATTTATAGCGCCAAACATTCCACTCTTAATGAGAAGGGACTTTTTTTAAAACAGATATTCTGGCTCTTTTTATCTTTAATAGTTGCGGTAATTATCTTCATAACGCCTTTAAGGCTGCATGAGATTTTCTCATACCTCTACTATCTCTCAGCTATCTTGCTTTTAGGAGCGGTGCTTTTCATCGGGGCTACCCGGCTGGGTGCAACCCGCTGGTTTGAGTTAAGTGGGTTTACCTTTCAACCTTCTGAGTGGGCAAAGATAGCCACAGTTTTTGCGCTCTCGCGCTATCTGGCTTATTCCAAGCGCTCTTTTGAATCGATTCTATGGATCGGAACGATCATAGTCATAGGAGTGGTTCCGCTTCTTCTGGTTTTAAAACAGCCGGATTTAGGGACTTCCCTGGTTTTTTTAGCCTTAATCCTCTCTATGCTTTACTGGGCTAAGGTGCCTTTACTTTTCATCCTTTTGATCTTCTCACCTATGATAAGTCTGGTGGCTGGCTTCCACTGGATCTCCTGGGGAATATTCTTTTTGTTTTTAATCTACATGTTATACCTTCTCAGGCCAGGCTTTTTCTTCTCCATCTGGGTGCTGGTATTAAATTTAGGATTTGGAATTCTCACTCCTTTGATCTGGAATAGGTTACATGATTATCAGAAACTCAGGGTGTTAGTATTTCTAGACCCGAATCGGGACCCTTTAGGCGCTGGCTATCAGATAATTCAGTCCAAAGTAGCCATAGGTTCAGGAGGAATTTTTGGCAAGGGATTTCTGCACGGGTCCCAGACCAAATTAGCATTTCTGCCGATGCAGCATACAGATTTTATCTTCTCGGTAGTGGGAGAGGAGTTCGGCTTAATCGGGTCTTTGATCTTTTTAGCTATTTTCTTTTATCTGATCTTTCGGGGTCTTTCCATAGCTTCCAAGTCCAGAAACAGTTTCAACAGTTATGTGGCTTTCGGGCTCACCTCGATTTTTGCTTTTCAGGGAATGGTGAATTTAGGCATGGCTATGGGACTTCTGCCCGTTACGGGAGTCCCTTTCCCCCTGACCAGTTACGGCGGATCGTCTCTGCTTATAAGCTGGATTTCAATCAGCATCCTTTTAGCCATACATTATAAATGGATAGAATATTGACGTATAAAAAAAGTAATGACGGATAGCGAATGACGAATGACCGATAACAGACTCAAAAGGTCTGAGGGTGTTGGCTGTTCTGAAAGGTCGTTTTCCTTTCACTTGAATCCTTGAACTCTTGATTGATTAATCTATGTGTCGAATCCTTTTCCAGATTGGACCTTTTGCCATCAAATCCTACGGGGTAATGCTGGTGCTGGCTTTTGTAGCAGGCACCTTGCTGGCTTTGAGCCGGGGTAAAAAGCGTGGGTTAAAACCTGAGAAAATCCTTGATTTGACTTTGCTGGTCTTAATAAGCTCACTTATCGGTTCAAGATTTTTTTACGTGATTTTTCATTTAGACGAGTTCAAGGGTCACTTCCTGGATGTGATCAATCCATTCCAAAGCTCAGGCGAGATAGGAATTGGGGGGCTTTCCATGATGGGCGGAGTGGTCCTTACAGTTGCAACTGGACTGGTTTACCTTTTCTACAAGAAATTACCTCTCTGGAAAGTTGCTGACATCGTCTCTCCATCTTTTGCTTTAGGTCTGGGGATTGCCCGGATTGGGTGTTTCCTTAACGGATGCTGTCCGGGAAAACCCACCAGCAGTTTTTTAGGAGTTATCTTCCCGCCGGATTCTTTTGCCGGGTATTTCTTTCAAAATACTAAACTTTTGCCAACCCAGATCTTTGAGTCCGTGGCAGGATTTGTGATTTTTTTCCTCTTGATTTTCCTGGAGAGATTCAAGAACTTCGAAGGATTCACTTTCTGGCTGATGCTCTCTTTTTATTCTGCCTGGAGATTTCTGGTGGATTTTTTCAGATATTACGAGGAGAGCATGGTCTTAGCCCGCATCGGAAATGTGCAGTTTTCAATGAACCAAGTCTTATCCTTCTTGATTTTATTGGTTTCGCTTTCGATGTGGTTTTATTTTAAGTCCAAGAGAATTGGCGTTAAGACGGGATGAAGTGAAAAAAAAAACGTAGGGGAGGGGCTTGTTGAGCTTGCGAAATCCCGCTTTGCGGGGTCCCCTCCCGTTTTCATTAAGTTTTCGTAGCGTCGGGCTTTATGCCCGACGAGGTAGATTGTGAGATTATAGAAGTGCCTTGCTTATGGCTGGACAAAAAAAACCTCACCCTAACCCTCTCCTGGGAGGAGAGGGAATGTAATCAGTCAGGGATAAATCCTGACGCTACCAAAAAAGAAGGAAGATGGAGTTCTTAAATGCTTTTATAGGATTAAAAGATTCTCTTTTAGATTTTGTCTTTCCTCCTCACTGCCTGCTGTGTAACTCATCAATCTCTTCAGATGAGATGCAAGACGATACCTATCCAAAAAACCTGGTCTGCAGGAATTGCTGGGATAGTCTTAACATTCTGCCCCATCCCTTTTGCCCAATTTGCCGTTCTTTTTTGGACCAGGAGATGAGAAGATGTCCAAAATGTCCACAATCTTCATCTCTCGGCTTAAACAGGTCCTTAGGGATTTTTGACCCTTATTATCAAACCTTGATTCATCATTTCAAATATAACCGGAAATTCTCAATTGGCAAAAATCTTGGCAGGAGATTGGGAGAGATTCTGAAAAAAGAGGAATTTTCAAAAGGTTTTGATTATATTATCCCGGTTCCTTTGCACCCCTCAAGAAAAAGGGAAAGGGGATATAACCAGAGCAGAATCTTAGCTGAGGAGGTCTCCAAAACTATTTCTGTGCCCTTAGCAGAGAAGGTCCTGATTAGGAAGAAGAAGACGAAAGATCAGACCCATCTTTCTCCTGAAGAAAGGGAGAGGAATGTGAGAGGTGCTTTTGTGGTACGAGATAATTCAGCCCTTCATGGAAAAAAGGTAATCCTGGTGGACGATGTTATGACTACTGGTGCGACTTTGAAGGAATGTGCAAGGGTCTTAAAAGAAGCGGGAGCAAGGGAGGTCGTTGGGGTCACTCTGGTCGTGGTGAATCCGTAGGGTATGAGTTCTGTTCTAACTGACTTTAGTCAGGGCTGGCACGCCACTGAAGTGGCTTGGAACTTAAGTAACTTAAGTTTCTTAGTTTAAAGTAACACTTTAAGTAAGGAGGGAATTGTGGCTTTGCTTAGTGAAGAGATTAAAAAAGATGTCCAGACCGAGTTGCAAAGTTTGAAGAATGAAGTCAAGCTCATTGTTTTCACCCAGGAAATAGAATGCGAATACTGTAATGAAAATCGGCTATTAGCTGAGGAAATAGCCTCTCTTTCAGATAAGATAAAGGTTGAGGTACATAATTTCACCCTGGATAAGAACAAGGTTGAGGAGTATAAGATCGATAAAATCCCGGCTATTGCAGTGTGTGATGAGACAGGAAAAGATTACGGGATAAGATTCTACGGGATCCCGGCTGGATATGAGTTTACCTCTTTGATGGAAGCTATGAGGATGGTATCCTCAGGTGAGTCCGGCTTATTGGAAGAAAGCAAGAAGGAATTACAGAAACTCAACAAGCCGGTGCACATTCAGGTTTTCGTCACCCTGACCTGACCATACTGTCCCCAGGCAGTTGGCCTGGCTCAGATGTTAGCTTTAGAGAGCAGCTTTATCACCGCAGATATGGTAGAAGCAGGTGAGTTCCCACATCTTTCGCATAAATATGACGTATATGCAGTCCCCAAAGTAGTAATAAATGAAACCCACAGCTTTGAAGGAGCTTTGCCAGAGGAAAGTTTTATTGCAGAGGTGTTGAAAGCGGCTGAGGTTTGATTATTATCCTCTCCTTTTTTCCTAAACGGATCCGTAGGAAAGGAGAGGGAAGGGAAAGGTTAAAAACGTAGAGACGCATCGGATGCGTCTCTCTTTTTTGCTACGGAGTACGGTAGGGGCACGGCACGCCGTGCCCCTACAAATTCTATTATCGACATCAGGTTGAAAAATTTGAACCCCTACGATCTCTGCACCATCTCAATGCACTCCAACGGACAAACATCCCGGCACAAGCCACAGCCGTAACATTTATCTTGGTCTATAAGAAGCTCCTCGGAATTCATTTGTCTCGCCTTGAAGTAGCAAGCATCGGCACAATCACCACAGTTGTTGCATATTTCCCGGTCGGTTTTCTCGATCAGCTTTCCCTTGTCACATTTTTCCTGCGGGTTTAGAAAATAGCCGCAGCAGTCATCACAGCAGAAACAGATGCCGTCGGTTTCAGCCATATTCTTTTCATTTCTGAAAGGTCTGGTTACCAGATGTTTGTCTTCTGCTTCCTGTAAAATCTCGTCTACTTCTTTTCGGGTAATTTCCCTGAAGCCTGAACCAGTGGGTGGAAAGTCATCGCGGAACATCAGGCAGACGTCCATCCGCGAGCGATCGCACTTTCCTCTGCCTTCCCTACATCCGCAGTTGGATACCCAATATCTCTCAAATTTTGTCACCAGATCCTTTGCTTCTTCTCTGGTGCAGACGTAATGTATGGTAAAATCCTGTGGGCTCATATTATCTCCAGCGAAATTTTGGGCGAGTCCGCCTGCGGCGGATCGCCCCTACAGAAAACCAAAACGTCAGACAGGAATGTCTGACCTACCTACGTGCCCGTCGGGTCCCCTGACCCGATGGAGAAATCTAAAAAAATTCCTGCTCTCGAAATCAAGCAGACTTCACTCCGTGGGTTTCCAGATATATTTCCCAGTCTTATCAATGTAACCGTATTTGTTTTCTATCCAGACTTCAGCCAGATCTTCAAAAAAAGGTTCAGCTTTCTCGAATTCGAAATTTATCACCACTTTTTCGCTCTGGTCGATATACCCCCATCGGTTACCTTTGCTCACCGGTGCCAGTCCTTCGGAAAAATTTTTAGCATTGCTGAACTGAGCTCTTATCGCCATCTTCCCCTGTTTGTCAATGTAACCCCATTTACTTGCGCTCTTTACTATTGCCAATCCTTCGGAAAATTCTCCTGCTTCGTCAAAGTTTGGACTGACAATCGAATCACCGTTCTTATTAATATAACCCCATTTCCCGCCAATTACGATTCCTTTGCCTTTATGCAGCTCACCACCGATGTTTACCCTGGCTAACTCTTCAGAAAAATCGCCCGCATCGTCGAACTTCTCCTGGATGACAATCTTACCCTTCTTGTCAATATATCCCCACTTTTTGCCGACCATCACCTTTGCCAACCCTTCAGAAAAATCTCCAGCTTCATCGAACTTCTGAGGGATGACCAGCTTGCCCTTCTTGTCGACATAGCCGGATTTCCCGTCACTTTCTACGGCAGCCAGCCCCTCGGAGAAATCCACAGCGTAGTCAAAAACCGGGGCAAGCAAGTATTTGCCTTTCCTGTCAACATAGCCCCATTTTCCGAGATACCAGACTGCGGCAAATCCGTCAGAGAAATTTCCAGCCTCATCGAATATGGGCTCGATTACCACTTTTCCTTTTTTGTCTAAATACCCTTCCTTATCTCCGATCCAGACTACTGCTAACCCTTCAGAAAAAGGACCTACGTAATCGAACTCCGGCTTTATAACCATCTTTCCGGTTTTGTCGATAAAGCCATACCTGCTGTTTTTTCTAATATGAAAAAAAGGTTTTGAATCTTTAGCTTTCACTTATTACCTCCAGCTATTATTAAATTTGTCAAGTTGTTTTGAGCGCTTCCCTGAAAAAACTGATTGTCATACAGACTTTTTACTTTAAACGCATATGCCGGGAATATTATGTTTTCAGCTTTGAAAGAAAATAGGAATAAGCTTCTTCCAAATGGGTTTTTAATTCCTCAGGGCTGAATTCTTTCAGGGGAATCTCCTTTTCCGTGTGTGAATATAAAATCTTTATTTTATCCTCAAACCCTTCCAATCTTCTTATGGCTTCCGGATGAGGGAATTCGACTTGAAAGATAAGTTTTTCCTCAGGCTCTTCTGATTTAAGCCAGTGAGAAATAGAACTTTTTCGTTTGAAAACCTGCAGGACAACTCCCCCGCTGTAATACTTTTTCCCGGTAACTTCATCTATCTCCTTGTGTCTCTGATTCAATAGTCGCACTTTTGCCTTGCTTACCGAGGCAAACTCTCTGGCTAAATCCTCAGATGCATCTATCAGAAGGCTCACCTGATTGTGCAAAGCCAGAGCTTCCTCCTTTTTTCTTTCTCTGGAGGTTTGGGCTTCGGTCTTGATTTTTTGTAATCTGTCTTTCCAGCTCATCTTTATTCCAGGTTCACTTTTATATATAGAGTTAAATTCGTTTTTGTCAAGTCAAATCGGATTCGGGAAAATCGACTCCAGCGTTTTACAAAAAATGAATTGACAATTCCTTTAAAAGCTTTATTTTACTTTTAGTCTGGCGGGCGAAAAAGTATTCCTGAGAAGAGGTTTTGCATATGAATGATGAGAGGTGGAAAACTTCTATTTCTGATATTAAAAAAGGGGAAATCGGGGTCAGGGGATATGATATAGCCGAGCTGATGGAAAAGCTTACCTTTAGCCAGGTAATCTTTCTCATCCTCAAAGGCGAACTTCCCAATTCAAAAGAAAGCAAGATGATGGAGGCGATTTTAGTCTCCTCCATCGACCATGGTGCTACTCCGCCATCCTCTCTTGCTACCAGGACAGTTATCTCCGGTGGTAACCCCCTAAACGCCGCGGTAGCAGGCGGGGTTTTAACCATTGGGGATTCACACGGTGGGGCTATTGAACAGTGTGCTAAGATTTTTCAGGAGCTGGTAAAAAAGAACGGAGACCTCGGCTCTCTGGCTTCCGAATTAGTGAATGATTATTCAGTCAAAAAAAAGAGAATACCTGGTTATGGCCATCGCCTGCACGAGTCTGATCCACGTACAGTCGAGCTTTTTAAGCTGGCACAGGAGTTGGGTTTTTCAGGTAAACACTTGAAATTAGCTCAAGTCATAGAGAAAAAATTAGAGGAGAGATCAGGCAAGAAACTCCCACTTAATGTCGATGGGGCAATCGCGGCTGTAATCTCGGATATGGGTTTTGACTGGAAATTGGGAAAGGGTTTTTTCATCATCTCAAGGGTGCCGGGTCTAATTGCCCATGCTTATGAAGAACTTACCAGGGAAAAACCTATGAGGAGGTTGGGGAATACCGATTTCGAATATGATGGTCCTAAGCCCAGGAGGATTCCTTAGTCCAACCTGGTTTTGAAACATAAAGAAGGTAGCCGCAAGTCCTACGGATCCGCTACCAGGACTTCAGCTTGCGTAGTAACTACAGGACGCAGACTAAAGTCTGCGGCTACAAGAGGTAAGGACAGGATAAACCAAGACTTTAGGGATTGAAGTTAATTCACTGAAAACAATGGACTTACTATGCATATGAACTTGAGGGCAAATGAGTAAATATGACCGTTTGCTTCATCTGCTTAATCTTCTCAGATCAAGACATAATCTCAAAGCATCAGATTTAGCCAGAGAATGCGAGGTTACTGAGAGGACGATTTATAGAGATATAATGTCCCTGTCGTCAGCAAACATTCCGATTTATTTTGATGACGGTTACAAGCTTCTGACAGATGCCTTTCTTCCACCTTTGAATTTCTCATTGGAGGAGTATCTACTTTTGAAATTGGGTTTGAACTCGTCTCCTATGTCTGTCAACACGCCTCTGGGGAAATCAGCCAAAAGGGTTTTAGCCAAAATAGATGCGAGTTTAAGCCCGGAGGTAAAAAACAGGCTGGGTGACTTAGGAGACCCTTTGAGAATAAACCTCAAAACAACCGGGGACTTCTCCAAGCTGGGTTTGATCTTTAATCTGATCGAGCAGTCTATTTTAAACAAAAGAACTGTAGGATTAGACTATGAATCTCTGGAATCGGGCAAGAGCACAAGGGACGTAGACCCATATGCCCTGGTATTCAAACGTCACTCCTGGTACCTTTTAGGATTCTGTCACTACAGACAAGAGACAAGAACTTTCAGGCTGAACAGAATCAAAAAAGTCACCTTAACTGACAGGAATTTCGAGAGGAAATCTGATTTCTCAGTAGAGGAATTTTTCAGGGATAGCTGGGAGATCTATCAGGGTAAACTAACTGAAGTCAAGTTAAGATTTTTAGGCAAAGCAGCTAAGGTGATCGAGTCTGGACCGCACCATCCCTCTGAGATTATAACTAAGGAGAAAGACGGCGCGCTTCTTTATTCCGTAAAAGTAAAAGGAACAGAAGAGATCTCCAGATGGATTTTGGGCTTCGGGGAGATGGTAGAGGTTTTGGAACCTGTGGATTTCAGAGAAAATATAAAAGACACGATTCAGAAGATGCAGAAGCTTTATTCTGGCTGACCGAAAAGATTAATTAGTGGTTTAATCGTCCTGTCTTTTTGTAGGGGGTGGGTTTGCTCTTCGACTTTGCTCAGAGCAGTGAGCCTACCGAACTGAAACCTGCCCCCTACTTTTTTATGTAGCGGAGGTCTTCAGACCTCCGCTTTTTTGTAGGTTGGCCCTTTTAGGTTAAGTCAGGCAAGGATGAAAGCCTTGCACTACGCTCGGAAATCAGGGTGAAGTCCTTTGCTAGGAGCCACCACAGATTCACAGCAGATGAAGCGGATTAAGCTGATTATCAAAGCGGATAAATCAAGGTGCGGTTTTATCCGCTTAATCGTAATAATCAGCTGTGATGCAGGTTTTTCAAATGGATTTAAGAAAGCGGGGCAAAAAGGGGCGTGACATCCTGCAAAAAGTGAGCGGTCATACATGGAGCCAGACTCTTTCTCCAGAGGAATAGAAAAGAGAAGAGAACTCCGTAAATCCCTGCAAAGATCGTTCCGGCTGTGCCTTGATAAAGATGTCCCAGGCTGAAAGATATTGAAGCGATAAGGATTGTGAGCCACCAGTTCTTCAGATAAAGGTTAAGGCGGGTGAGGACAAATCCTCTGAATGCGCTTTCCTCAGCCAGGGAAGCGCTCAGTGCCATGATTATCCAGAGAAATTTCTGGGGGGCGGTTCGAGGTAGAAGCTTCAACACGTCTGGCGGTGTAGAGAGATTGTATGATCTCAGTAGATAGCTCACTACCAGAAGTAACAAGCTCATTCCGAACCAGGAGAGAGCGCCTATCAGCAAATTTCTTAAGTCGAACCCCTTGAGTCCAATGCTGGAAAAGCTCTCCCTTTCCAGACGTAATACCAGGACGATCAACAAGAATACCAAAAGCTGGATAAGTATGGTAGGAAGATATATCTGGGTCGATAGATTAATTCCCTCAAAACCCGAGGCAGACAACTGGGGCTGCTGTTCCTTCATCAGTAAATAAGAGGAAAGGGGCCAGATTATCAGAAGGAAAAAAAGCAGAAGGATTGAACCAATCCTCCCTGGATGGATCCCTTTATTTGCATAAGTTTCATCCGGGATATGGCTTTCGTCAGATACAGAGGATTGCTTTTCTTCCATCATACGGGAGTTCCGGGTCCTTCATCCTTGGGTGACTGCTGGGATGAACACTTGTGTTTTCTTCCCGCCCCAAAAAGGAAAGCTAATCCCACTACTATAAGGATTAAGGGCCAGGCGTGATGCATAGAAGGTATTATTCCCCAGTTAGAAAGAAGGAATATGACGCCCACACCTAATATGATAATCCCCACAAAAGCCCTGCCAGAATCCCACTTTTCATCTGATGTTGATTTCTCCATTTTCTCCTCCTTTTAAGAAAATTTATCTAAAATAAATTTAGGATAATATAAGAGTTAGCTCTTGTCAGGGCAACTATTTTTTTAATCCTGTTCTGATTCGTGTGTGGATGACCTGCTATCAGGAGCGTAGGGGCAGGTTTGAAACCTGCCCCTACTGGATCCTCAAGAATTATGTGAACTCTCACTTCCTGTCATTCTGAGTTCGAAGAACGAAGAATCTATCTCAAGCATAGATTCGATAGATTCTTCGGTCGTCCCCGTAGGGGACTCCCTCAGAATGACATATAAAATACTAAAGTGACTAACATGTGAAGATCAGGTGAAACTGATGTGATTGCTTTTTAGAACATCTGTGTAGAAATTGGCTCACCTTTAATTTGTCCTGAGATAGACAAATGATGAAGAGGGAGGAGCCAATGAAAAAGAAAAATACTGGGGACAAATCGGCTGATCTGCCCCTGTCCGGGGACCAGCATAAAGATAAAAGAAGGAAAGACCATTTTGTAGATTACTATGCTTGTTCTTTAGGATACGGTAGGAAGAAGGGAAAGAGGATTCGGGCTTTGAACTGGGTCGAGGGGGTGGAGGAGCCGGAATCAGTCTCTGAGGAGTCAGACTTAATAGAGAGGATGAAGGAGGAAAAAGCAAAAGTAGAGTTAGAGGAAAAAGTAGAGGACTCCCTGGATAGGCTGGAGAACGCTGAAAGAGAATTTATCAGGCTTTTTTATTTCGACTGCAAAAGCTATGACCAGATTTCAGAGATTATGAACAAGACCAAAGATCGGCTTGAGCGGATTCACCGTTCAGCCCTGGAAAAACTTAAATTCATCCTGAAGGGATTCGTGTCCCAGCGGTATAAGATTAAAATTTCCCCAGAAAGGAAGTGCTTGATCTGCTCTCATCCGGAAAGGGAAAAATTAGATGAGTTGATAAAAACTAAGAAGGAGGAAGAGACCTGGAAAAAGATTTTACGAACGTTCAAGGAAGAGTTCAATCTGGAGATTAAGACTCCGCAGACCATGATAAATCATCAAAAGAGACACATGGTTAATTTGGAAACTTAGATTCTTCTCCCCTACGGGGATCAGAATGACAAAAAATGAAGGAGGTTTTATGGAGAATTCGCCTGCTAAGCTAAAAGGAGAGCACTGCATCAACATCTTCATCTCCTACGAGCTGAAAGACAAGATAAGCCAACTGGCGAAAAGGTATGACCGGACTATGGCTGATGTGACTAGAACTCTGATTAAGATCGGGATTCCGATACTGGAAAGCCTGACCGAGGCAGAGGAGAGGATGCTTCTGGATTACATCCAGGTCCTGAGGAGATGGAGAAAGGTTAGAGAGCTGAAAGAGAATGAAGGGACTCTCGACAACGAGGGAAAAGAGATTAAGAAGTAAGAAAAGCTTAAATGCTTAAAGGCTCAAACGCTCAAAGAAATGTAGGTCAGGAGCCCCCGGCTCCTGACCTAATAAATTTGTCTCTAACAAAGTAATCATGTAGATCAAGCATGACGAAGTCCGCTTGATAATTAGCTAATTTTCTTGCGAAAATTTCAAAATTTGATTTGACATAACCCCGGGGTTTTGCGTAATTAATATAGAATTGGGATTAACCTTAAACCAAAAAATAAAATGAACATTTTTTTGACTGGATTACCGGGCATTGGTAAAACTACGATTATTAAAAAGGTAATCGAGAAATTGAACCGCTCAACCTGTGGATTCTTCACCACAGAGGTAAGAGAAGGAGAAACCAGGGTCGGTTTTTCTGTGGAAACTCTTTTTGGAATGCAAGGGACTTTAGCGCATAAAGACCTGAGAAGCAAATACCGGGTGGGAAATTATGGCATTGCAGTAACCGGCTTTGAGAAGATCGTCTCCCGGGAACTGGAAAGGTGCTTGAGAGGAAGCAGCATCATAGTCATCGACGAGATAGGAAAGATGGAGCTTTTCTCCAGAAGATTTCAGGAGCTGGTCCTGGAATGTCTGGATGCCCCGAATCCGGTGCTGGGCACTGTTATGTTCGGGCACCATCCATTCGTAGAGCGGATTAAAAAAAGAGAAGACGTGAAAATCTTCGAGGTGACCAGGAAAAACAGAAATCAAATGGTGAACATTCTGGTCAACGAGCTTGCTGGCGAGGGCAAGTCTAAGGTCTCTTCAGCGGGTGAAAAAGTTTGATTTCTTCAGTTGTAGTATTAAGAAAAACAGTGGTCAGTGGCCAGTGATCTATACTCCGTAGCGTCGGGTCCTGCACCCGACGAGTGAATGAGCAGTTTCCTGTAGGGGTTCAAAATTTTGAACCCCTACAATTTGATTAAATCATAATTGTTTTTCTGGAGAGGCAATTCATGTCCATTTGGATCCATTTGGAAATTGCCCCTACCTGTCTAAGGAATCTCTAACACTCCTGCCCCGTTTATCTTCCCCTGTTTGAGCAACCGTAAAGCACAATTTGCCTCCCTTAAGGGAAAAACAGTTACCTGTGTGCGGATGGGGATTTCTGAGGCGAGCTTGAGAAGTTCCTTTCCATCTTTTCGAGTGCTGTTAGCCACGCTTCTCAGCGTCTTCTCAAAATATAAATGCTGCATATAGTCCAACTGCGGGATCGGAGTCATATAGATTCCAGCTAAGGCAAGTGTCCCACCACGGTCAAGAGTTTTTAAAGCGTGTGGGACTAATTCGCCTGCTGGTGCAAAGATAATTGAGCTGTGAAGCTTCTTTTCGGGGATTTGCTCAGCTTTTCCTGCCCAGACCGCACCTAAATCTAAAGCTAATTTCTGATGCTCCGGGCTCCGGGTAAAAACGAAGACCTCACATTTCCAAAAGAGAGCTATCTGGATGACGATATGAGCTGAGGCGCCGAAACCATAAAGGCCCAATCTTTGCCCGGGCTTGATTTCGCTAAGACGCAATGCTCGATACCCTATGATTCCCGCGCAGAGTAAAGGGGCAGCCCCTGTTGGCGAAAAGGTTTCTGGAACAGCATAAGCGAAATTTTCAGAGATTGCTGTATATTCGGCATACCCTCCGTTTGAATGATAGCCGGTGAATTTTGCCTGTTCACACAGGTTTTCTCCTCCACTCCTGCAGAATTCACATCTTCCACAGGTTGAGTTCAACCAGGCGATTCCGGCCCTATCCCCAAGGTTGAAACGACGGACTTCAGTTCCTTTTCTCTCAACTGTTCCGACAATCTGATGACCAGGGATTAAAGGTGATTTGGGCAAAGGAAGCTCCCCTTCGACTGTGTGCAGGTCAGTATGACAGATACCGCAAGCCTGTACCCTAACCAAAATATCCTTAAGCCCAATTTCAGGGTGCGGGACTTCCTGGAACTGAAGAGGGTTTTCCTCGATTTTACCTGGTTTTTTCAGGACCATTGCCTGCATAAGTCCTGTCTTTCATTTATAGAGACGCATGCTATGCGTCTCTACGTCTCGTGGGGTTATGTAGAGGAAGGCTTTAGCCTTCCATATTTCAAAAAAACAAAGCCTGAACTACCTGCTGAGTCTAACATAATTTATCCTATTAGGAATTTTTTGCAAGTTATTTTTCATCATTGTCTGTCGTAGGGGAGGGGCTTGTCCCCTCTCAGGTTTCGGGAGCCCACAAGGGGCTCCCCTACAAAATCTTATCGTAGGAGCATATGGCAATATGCCTCTACTTTTCCCTTGCCACTTTTTTATTCTTCTGATATATTCATCCAGTATGGAGAAAAAAGAGAAAAATATTCGCGAGCGTAAAGCCGATAAAGGGTCTGTGAGCGACAAAGAAGAGATAAAGATAATCGCCACTAACCGAAAAGCCCGGCATGAATATAATATAATCGAAACCTACGAAGCCGGTATGGTGCTTCGCGGGACAGAGGTAAAAGCATTAAGGGAAGGTAAGGCGAACCTGAAAGATTCTTATGCTAAAATAGACAAAGAGGAAGTAGTTCTTCTGAATATGCATATCAGCCCGTATGAAAAAGGGAACAGGTATAATCAGGACCCGACCAGACCAAGGAAGCTTCTACTGCATCGGAATCAGATAAGGAGATTAGTGGGTAGGGTTGTCGAAAAGGGGTTAACCCTTGTCCCCCTCAGGCTCTATTTCAAAGGAAGTTACGCCAAAGTTGAATTGGCCCTGGCAGTGGGAAAAAAACTGTATGACAGGCGTAACTCTATAGCCGAAAGAGAAGCAGACCGTGCTTTAAGAAGAGCTTTAAAGGAGAGGAATAAGTGATTAAACTAATTAAGGTTATCCTGTTGTTCATCTTTTTGTTTTACCTTCATTCTTTTTCTTACAGCTCCACGATCATCGTAGAAAAAGGTGACCAGAAATATGAATTGGAAAGTCTGGATATAAACAATTATCAATATATCGAACTTACAGGTCTAAAAAAGATTTACGGAGGAGAGCTTTTCTGGGAACCTATGGGCAAAATCGTATTCTGGCAGGTCAAAGAGCATCAATTTAAATTTACTTTTTTCTCCCCATATATAATTTTAGATCAGGATATTTATAACTTGACCCTGCCGGTTGAATTTAGACAGGGCAAGGTCTTTCTTCCTTTCAAAACCTTCTGGCCTATTCTGGAAACTATTGAGCCTCCGGAAGAAATTGTAAAAAAACAGGGGGAATATAACATTCTGGATCTCAAGGTCAGCCAGAAGCTAAACGGGATGCTGATAGAGATATATCTTTCCCAGCCCCTTAATTATGAGCTTTTCAAAAGCGAGAACAACTGGCTGATAATAAATTTCTTAGAGGGGAAAATAGATACCCTTTTCTTCTCAAATTTCAAGATACCGGACATAATCTTAGAGAGCAAAGCCTATCAATTTCAATCTGCCTCCGGGGGCTCAGCCCAGCTTTCCTTAAGGCTTTTCATGGATTTTCCCAAGCTTTATTACTTCCTTAAATCCACACCGGATGGGCTTTACCGCCTGCAGATAACCTTAGAGGATACGGCTACAGTCGAACATTCCCCCCAGGAAAACGAAGAACCGGAAAAAAATCCGATTGACATTATCATAATAGACCCTGGGCATGGCGGAGAGAATTCCGGCGCAGTTGGGCCCAAAGGAACAAAGGAGAAAGATATTGTGCTGGATATAGCCTTGAGACTGGAGAGCCTGCTGAAAAACTCCAATCAAAAGGGTTTGCAAGTATACCTCACCAGAAGGGATGACAAGTTCATGCCTCTGGAAGAGAGGGCATTATTTGCCAATCAAAAAGGAGGGGATCTGTTTATCAGCATTCATACCAATGCTGCCAAGAGAAGGGCAGCCGCCGGCACGGAGATCTATTTTTTAGCCCAGGCGAAAAACGATGAAGCCCGGGCAGCTGAGGCTTTGGAGAATTCAGCCATTTTATTTGAGCGTCCCAAAGGAGCTCCAGCCGACACCTCCGAGCTCAATTTCATTTTGATGGATATGCTGCAAACAGAGTTCTTAAAAGAGTCAAGCGATTTAGCCCAGATCATACATGACCGGATGAAACAGAGGCTGGATATACCCAGCCGGGGGGTTGATCAGGCAGGATTTTTCGTGTTGAACAAAACCTATATGCCTTCGGTTTTAGTGGAGACTGCCTTTATCTCTAATCCTGAAGAAGAAAAACTTTTAAATAAAAGCACGTTCCGGCAGAAGATAGCTGAGGCCATCTGTCAGGGAATTTTAGATTTTAAAAATAAATATGAGGGCAAAGGAAAATGAGAGTTAGATCTAAAGCAATAGGAATCTTCGATTCAGGTGTGGGCGGTCTGACAGTGGCAAAGGAAGTTTTCAAAAAGCTTCCTTCAGAAAACGTCATCTATTTCGGAGACACTGCCAGAACCCCTTATGGACCCCGCTCAGCCGAAATCGTCAAAAAATTCTCCGTCCAGAACATCAGCTTTCTTTCCACCCAGGGGGTGAAGCTGATCGTGGTCGCCTGCAATACCGCCTCAGCCGTGGCTTTGGATTATCTGAAAAGGATTTTTCAGCTCCCCTTAATGGGGGTAATCGAGCCTGGCTCCCGGGCTGCAGTCAAAGTCACAAAAAGCGGAAGAATAGGGGTGATAGGAACTGCAGGGACCATCCGTTCAAAATCATATACCAGGGCGATTCAGAGGATAGATAAAAAAATAAAAGTCTTTGACTATCCCTGTCCTCTTTTTGTCTCTTTAGCTGAGGAAGGTTACATTAATAAAAAAGCTACTTACTTGATTGCTCAGGAATATTTGACTCCATTGAAAAAACAGAAAATAGACACTTTGGTCTTAGGATGCACTCATTATCCTCTGTTGAAAAAGGTCATCTCGAAAGTGATAGGCGAAAATGTCACCCTGATCGATTCGGCTGAGAAGACAGCCCTGGAGGTTAAAAGGATATTGGAACAGAGGGATATGATGAATACGGCTAATGCTGAACCTGAATACAGATTCTATGTCTCGGATTTTCCCGAAAAGTTTATCCAGATAAGCGAAAGATTTTTAGGGGAAAAGGTCAAAGAGGTTAAGAAGATAGATATTAACAAATACTGAAAACCGTGACCGTTTCTCCTGACAGAATTTAATCTGTCATTGCGAGGAGGTCATTTGACCGACGAAGCAATCTCTCCACAGTGAATGGATTGCTTCGTCCGCCTGCGGGCGGACTCGCAATGACGGTCTAAGTGCAAGGGTAGGTCAGACATTCCTGTCTGACAGGTAGAATGTGCCCGTCGGGTCCCCTGACCCGACGAAAAAAAAACGAAAAAGGAATTCAGTCTGAGGTAGTGAACAAACAAGAACGTCTGTTCTACCGATTTAAAGGTTTGAAGGTGTAGGGGCGACCCGCCGGGTCGCCCCTACCAACACAGCAAAGTCGTAGATGAAACTAATCTTAGCTACCCACAATCAGCATAAGATAGAAGAGATCCAGAAAATTCTATCTCAATCGACAGAGTATGACCTTGCCAGGTCGAGGGACCTGACAAGCACTAATATTGCGGCTCAGAAGTTAGAAATTCTCACTTTGAAAGATTTCCCGAATGTGCCTGAGGTCGAAGAGACCGGGAAAACAATGCAGGAGAACGCGATTATTAAAGCTGTGGCAGTATATAATGCTACTGGAATACCTGCATTAGCTGACGATTCAGGTCTGGAAGTTGATGCTTTGAATGGTGCTCCCGGAGTAGTTTCTGCCAGGTTCGCAGGACCGGGGTGCACATATAAAGATAATAACGTAAAACTACTGGGTCTTTTGAAAGGGATTCCTGAGGAGAAGAGAGGCGCGGCTTTCAGATGTGTGGTGGCTTTAGCTTTGAGTCAAGACGACGTAAGGATAGTCGAAGGGAAAGTCAAAGGAATTATCACAGACAAAGAAATCGGGAAAAACGGTTTTGGTTATGACCCGGTTTTCTATGACACAGAATTGGGGAAGACATTTGCCCAACTTTCACAGGAGGAAAAAAACAGGGTAAGTCATAGAGGGATAGCTTTCAGAAAGGCAAAAGAGTTAATAAAAAGATTAATGACGGATAACGAATGACGGATGACGAATGAAAACCTTCAAGCGAGCGTAGCGGAAGGCTTCAGCCTTCCAGTTTTTTTAAAAGTAGGGGCGTATTGCTCTTCGACTTCGCTCAGAGCAGTGAGCCGGTCGAACTGCAATACGCCCCTACGAGATCTCGGCAGGGTGATGCAGCGAAGAAAAGTAGGGGAGGGGCTTGTTGAGTTAAGCGAAATCCCCTACGGGGGTCCCCTCCCATTCCTCTGAAACCTACGGTAGGGTGGCACCCTCAAACTTGTTTGAGGGAGAAGCATCCGTACTCCTTGCACTTTTTTCGAGATTTTGAGCCTTCCAATATCCATTTTGGGGTTGACGTAAATCAAAAAAGGGGTATATTTATATGGGTAGGGGGAGTTCTGAATTAAGAATCGGTGGAAAAGAGCCGATTTCTCTATTAAAAAAAGGAGAAGATTATGAAAAAGTTAAACCTTGCCTTTTTTCTTATCCTTCTCTTGCTTTCCACCTCAACAGCCTGGACTACTGAGGTCAGTAAATCGAGTTATTATAAAACCCTTTTGGAAAGCAGGGCAAATCTGGAAAATTCAGGGTTTACCTCTCTGAACATTTTACGACAAAGATTGAATCAGGATGAATTCATCCATAATTTCGCAGGGGCAGGTTTGAAACCTGTTTCTCCTTTGCTTCCTGCGGGAAACTCCAAAGCTACTTCACTGCTCGGGGATTTCAGAGTTAATGAAGAGAACTATTCAGCCACTTTTTCTCAGCGCAGGCCGGATATAGCTTTGTTTAAAGACGGTAGCTTCGTCACCGTGTGGCAGGATGAGAGAAACGGGGACTGGGATATATTCAGCCAGAAAATCAACTCATCAGGGACAATAATTGGCACTAATCTTAAAATTGTTGCGGATAGTCGGCATACGGATCAATTAGAGCCATCTATTTGCAGGACACTGGACAGCAATCTCGTCCTGGTCTGGGTGGATGGTGCTGAGCTGAACATCTATGGTCAAAGATATTCTCCTGATCTTTCGACTGCGGGGGATACCTTCAGGATAAACGACAGCAATATTCCTAACAGCGCTTTTGAACCTAAAGTGAAATCTTTCACTGATGGAAGCTTTGTAACTGCCTGGGTGGATATAAGCTCAGGAAATAATCTTTATGCCAGAAGATACAATTCCTCTGGAAATCCTCTTGGTCCGAGCTTCAAGGTCAACAGCCAGGTCGGGATTGCTCCACCCAAATCACCTTCAGTCTCTTTTGACAAAAATGGTCGATTTGTAATTGCCTGGGAGGATTATCGAGACTTAGATGCTGATATCTATTTTCAGAGGTACGATTCCTCAGGTGCTGCTGCAGGCGGTAATGTCTTAGCTAACATAGATTCGCTGAGCGAAGATCAGTATTCTCCTTCTATGACAAAGAGGGTGAACGGAGACTTCATGATAACTTGGGTAGACACCAGGGGAGGAAAAGTCAACATCTATGCTCGACTTTTTGATTCTTCAGGAAATCCCAAGACTTCTCCATTTAAGGTCAACTCAGATACCGGGTCTGCTCAGCACTGGGAGCCGAAAATCGATTCGGACACTATGAAAAATTATGCTATAGTCTGGGGGGATTACAGAAATGAGCCTGCGATTTACTTCCAGAAATATGACTCAACAGGCACAGCCATCGGCTCCAATACCAAGCTGAGCGACAACGGGGTGCAGGGATTCAAAGACAATCCAGCCCTTTCAGTGAGAGTGAACGGTGATTTTACCTCAGTCTGGAGCGATCACAGAGGAAAAAGCTATGATATCTATTCTCAGAGGGTAATCTCCGGGACTCTTTCAGGCACGAATTTTAAACTGAATGACGATTCAACCGGGGCTATACAGAACGAGCCAGCAATCGCGAAGGACCTGGATAAGAACTTCATCCTTGCCTGGACTGATTACAGAAATGGATATGGCGACATCTATTTAAAAAAATACTCCCGTTTCGGGGATCTGATCTTTTCTGATCGGAGAGTTGATACCAATAACTCTTCTGCCCCCTGCGCCCAGCCTGATTTAGCAACTGACGGCTCCAGGAACATACTGGCAGTCTGGCAGGATTTCAGAGCCGGCTTGAATATCTATGCCCAGAGATTCGATCCTTCAGGTAATCCTGTGGATACCAATTTTCAGGTGAACAACTCCACGACCCTGAATAATTCCCCAGCCTGCGCCAAATCCTATGATGGAAAATCGATAATAGCGTGGTCTGTTACCCAATCCGGAATAAAGAATATTTATGCCCGTCCATACAATAGCAGCGGCAGCCCGGTTGATACCAGTTTTAAGGTGAACGATGATCTGCAAGCTGTTGACCATCTGAATCCAAAAGTAGGAATGGACAGCTCAGGCAATTTTACAGTTGCCTGGTATGACAAAAGAAACTCGCAGGAAAAAATCTATTTGCAGAGGTACAATTCCTCAGGCGGAAAGACAGGCTCGAATTTCGCATCCTATACTGATTCTTTGAACGCAATTCAGAGAGATTTTGATTTTAGCGTGAACAGTAAGGGGAATATGGTTCTTGCCTGGATTCAGCTTGACGGAACAAAGAACAATCTTTATGCTCAGAGATATTCCAGCTCAGGGACTCCCCTGGGGAATAATTTTCTGGTCAACGACCCTGCAGGAACACCGGCTGAACCCTCGGTCTCAATTGATGATGATACCTTTTTCGTGGTGGTCTGGACTGACTACCGTTCCGGCAGTCCGCAGATCTATTCTCAGGTCTATTACTTCAATGAAGGTCTTCCTTCTGGAGGAAACTCCGTAGTTGACAATGACCTGACGAATGCTCTTCATTTCAGCCCGGATGTGGCTTTATCCCCTCCCAATATTTACACTGCCTGGGTAGATAACCGGACTCCCGGAGATGGGTTTGATATTTTCGCCAATACGATAAAATACAGGCAGACCAGTGTTCAAGAAGAAGAAGCAACTCGACCAGTGGCCTTTGATCTGGGGCAGAATTATCCGAATCCCTTTAACCCCATAACCTCCATTGCCTTCAGTTTAAGGGTTCAAGGTTCAACGTTCAAGGGACCACTCCACACCACCCTGACTATCTATAATATCAAGGGGGAAAGAGTCAAGACTCTGGTGGATGAAAATAGACTGCCGGGTAATTATAAGGTAATCTGGGATGGGAAGGACGATGCAGGTAGAAAAGTTGCCAGCGGGGTTTATTTCTATAGATTGAAAGTCGGGGATAATTCTATTTCAAAGAGGATGGTTCTTTTAAAGTAATTGTTTTTTGTAGGGGTTGGGTTCCCCAGCCCAAATCAGTAAGGCACAAGGGCGAGGAAACCTCGCCCCTACAAAATGGTTTTTTTTTTAGAGCAGTAAAGACGCATTGAATGCGTCTGTGGTTTATAAATGTTCCAACAAAAAGGAGATAATTTGTTAAAGCTTCAGTTGAATCGATATTCAGTTATCATAGCGAGTTTCCTCCTTTTCCTCCAGCCCGTTTTTGCAGTCATACCTCTGGAAACCTCTCCTTCCTGGCGCTCTCTGGAGTCGCGGGCACCTTCGATAAATTATTACTCTACTGGTGCGGTTTTCGGGGATGTTGACGGGAACGGGTTTCTGGACCTGGTGATCTCGAACGGGAACGATATGTCAAAAAAGCCTAATCTGGTCTATTTCAATTATAATGGCAAGTTAGACACCACTGCTGGCTGGGTCTCGGCTAATTCCGAATATTCCGGGCATTGTGCTTTAGGGGACATAGATAAGGATGGTTATCCTGAGCTGGCAGTCTCGAACTACATCAACTCCTTCTGGGGGAAAACAGTTATTCAGCTTTACGACAACGTAAACGGCTCTCTTTCCACTTCACCTATCTGGTCGTCTGCAGATTCGATGCATACTTTCTCCTGTGCTTTTGGAGATCCCGATGGTGATGGGTATCCGGATTTGGCAGTTGCCTGCGGAGAGGCTTATAACAATTTCAACGAAAAGAATAGGATTTATTATAATCAAAGCGGAGCCCTAGAGACCACTCCTTCCTGGGTCTCTGGAGATTCCGGGGCATGCTATGATGTGGACTGGGGGGATGTGGATAATGATGGGGATTTAGATTTAGCTTTTGTCTGCTCACAAGGACGAATCAGGGTATATAAAAACTATGGTGACTCTATTGAAACTTTTCCTTCCTGGAGGTCTAAAAACGTAGATGATGGGAACACCTTAGCCTGGGGAGACTTGAACAATGACGGTTATTTAGACTTAGCTGTAGCCAATAATTTCCAGCTATACGGAAACGGGTATTTTGAAGTCTATCTGAATCACAACGGGATCTTAGATACAATTCCTGATTGGGTCTCCTCTACCAATGGTTATGGTTCGGCAGTATCCTTTTACGACGTGAATAATGATGGATATAAAGATTTAGCCGCTGGCAGGTGGTGGGGGTATTCGACGATGTATGAAAATAGCGGGGGAAATTTGGGAACAACTCCTGCCTGGACCTGTAATCTCGCTTACGAAAGCGTGGTGGAGGAGATGGTCTGGGCAGATTTGGACGGAGATGGTCTGGTCAGAATAAAAAATGAGACTCATCCGGCTGACGGGTCAAAAAAAGTTTTCTACTTGAGCCACTATCCCGCTCATAAACTGGAAAAGGTAGTGGCGGACGGTAATGTTCTATCCTTAACTGACTACTGCTATAGCTTAGCCTTAGGCTGGGTTTCTTTTAAGGTTGCTCCCGATTCTCAGGTTTCATTCGATTACAAATATTCACTGAAACAGGATCTGGCAGTCAGTAATTGGGACCGGGAGAATTACGTTTTTTTCAATCAAAATCAGTTGTATGTGAAGGGAGACGTAAACCAGGATAATAAAGTTACAATCGCAGATGTTGTTTTTCTGGTCAATTGTCTTTTTAAAGGAGGGCCTGAGCCTTACTTTTTAGCCTCAGGCGATGTTAACCGTGATTGCCAGACAACTACCGCGGATATAGTCTATCTGGTGAATTATCTTTTCAAGGGAGGACCTCTGCCTTTATCTGGATGTGCTAAATGAATAAAAAAATGGAAAATGGAAGATGCAAAAAGGAAGATGAAAAGAAAACACAAGAGGGATGGCACTCTCAAACTCGTTTAAGGGTAACGCAGGTATTCGATGACTAAATTCTAAATCAGGACGTACAATATGCTGAAGATAACCCAAACAATTATACTGCTTTGTCTTTTTTTAATTTTGACTTCACAGTCTTTTTCACAATCTGGAGTTCCTACACTTAAAACCGGCTGGCCTAAATCAGCAGGGGAGAGGGTTTTTTCCTCCCCGGTGATAGGCAACATAGACGCAGATGGGAATTTAGAGATAGTGGTAGGCTCATACGATAACAAGGTATATGCTTTTAAAGCTGATGGCAGTTTAGTTCCTGGTTGGCCAAAACAGTGTGCAGGGAAACTTTTTTCCTCTCCGGCTTTGGGAGATTTAGATGGAGATGGGGTTTCAGAAGTTGTGATTGGCTCCTGGGACATGAAAGTTTATGCCTGGAAGTGGAACGGGACTTTGCTCCCCGGTTTTCCGGTGTCGTCTGAAAACATGTTTTATTCCACTCCAGCCTTAGGTGATCTGGACCAGGATGGAAAAGATGAAGTAGTGATTGGCTCGCTGGATGGTAAACTATACGCCTGGAACGGAGATGGCACACCAGTGTCTGGTTTTCCAGTCCAGACTGAAGGGGCGATTTTTTCCTCTCCTGCTCTGGGGGATATTGACCAGGATACTGCCAGAGAAGTCATAATACCATGTTCTGATCACAAGGTTTATGCTTTCAAGAAAAATGGGACTCTGGTTTCCGGATGGCCCTTTACTGGAACAGATGCTTTCTATTTATCTTCTCCGGCTTTAGCCGACCTGAACGATGATGGGAAATTGGAAATAGCAGTTGGTGATCTGGGTGGAAAGCTATATGTTTTACAAAATAATGGAAGTCCACTTACCGGCTTTCCAAAGAGCTTAGTCGGATCGATCTTATCTTCTCCGGCAATCGGAGATCTGGATGGAGATGGATTTAAGGACATGGTGATAGGCACCGATTCTGGCAAGGTCTATGCGATAAAAAAAGACGGGGCATTTCTTTCCGGCTGGCCAGTTCAGGTAACAGGTCAAATTATCTCCTCACCCATAATAGCAGATATAAACAACGATAGTTCGGCTGAGGTTTTGGTCGGGACTTCAGAGGGTAGAATTTACGCCTGGAATAAAAACGGTGTTTTGCTTACTGGCTGGCCCATTATTTTAAACAACTGGGTTAACTCCACATTAGCTCTGGGCGACTTAGACAGGGATGGCAAAGCAGAGTTAGTAGCTGGTGAGGGTGATTCGCTGGTCTATGTATGGGAATTGGGGAACAGCTCTTATAATCAAAACCTTCTTTACTGGCCATTATACAGGGGGGATGCAAAGAGGACTGGACTTTTCTTTGTAAAAACTGGGGCTAACGTTTATGGGGATGCGAATAACGACGGGCTGGTGACTGTAGCCGACGTGGTCTTCCTGATAAACTTTCTTTTCAAGAGAGGTCCCAGGCCGTCTGACCTGACATTAGCTGATGCGAACGCGGATTGCAAGGTGACAGTTGCAGATGTAGTGTACCTGGTAGCATATCTTTTCAAGCTCGGTCCCGTGCCCAAGGTTGGTTGCGCATAACAGGATTGAGTAGGGGGCAGACCCCCGTGTCTGCCCTTTTAATTTGATTAACTTAATAGTTTCTCACGTGACCGTCGTGTCCCCTGACCCGACGGAAATAGTCATCTGCTTTTTTGTCTGGCAGGTCGTTATTCATTTACTTTTACAGAAATCAATTAATCTTCTAAGATTGCTCTCTACTAACGGGTAAGTTTCAGGAAATTCATCTTTAGTAAATACTTTAAGTGCTTCTTCATAAGCTCTCATCGCCTTTTTACAGTTGTCAGCCTTAGCCTCAACCTCTGCCAGGGTTCTGTATGCATTCCCGAGATTGTTCTGGGTCATGGCATAATCCATTGAGAAGCGTTCAAAAGTATAGACATTAAGAGCTTCCTCACAGGCTTTGATTGCCTTTGTGCAGTTATACGCTTTAGCGTCAACCTCTGATAGGGTTCTGTATGCATTCCCGAGATTGTTCTGGGTCACGGCATATTGCATAGGGAAACGTTTAAGAGTATAGACTTTAAGAGCTTCCTCACAGGCTTTGATTGCCTTTTTACAGCTTTCAGCCTTAGCCTCAACCTCTGCCAGGATTCTGTATGCATTCCCGAGATTGTTCTGGGTCATGGCATAA
>JALHSU010000044.1 GCA_022865345.1 Candidatus Zixiibacteriota bacterium | reverse complement strand
ATTTTTTCTTTTCCGATCATCTGCTCACTCCCACTTTGACATTTCTAAACCTGGCCGGAGCCGCTCCATGAGCCACGTGCATGGTCTGCATCGGCTCGCCTTTTCCGCAGTTAGGCAGTCCCCAGACATGCCAGTGATTCCGGTTGCACACTGCATCGCAGCTGTTCCAGAACTCCGGGGTAATTCCGGTATAGACCGCGTTCTTGTACATCCTTCCCTTTTTCCCGTCTTTAATCTCCCAGGCCGCTTCTACCCCGAACTGGAAATTCAGTCTTTTATCATCAATGGACCAGCTTTTGTTCATATCTAAAAGAAAACCGTCTTTTGTATCGGCAATGAGTTTATCCAGTTCCCATTCTCCTGGCTCCAGGTTGATGTTGGTCATTCTAATCAAGGGGATACGGTTCCAGCCCTCTGCCCGCATTGTTCCGTTGCTTTTTTGATTGAGCACCCGGGCAGTCTCCCTGGAGGTGAGGTAACCCACGAAAACGCCGTTTTTAACCAGTTCGACCCTCTGGGCTTTTACCCCCTCGTCATCGTATCCGAAACTGCCTAACCCTCCTTCAAGGGTGGCATCCGCTGTTATACTTACCTTGTCTGAACCGTATTTTAACTTGTTCAACTTGTCCAAAGTCATAAAACTGCTGCCCGCTAAACTTACCTCTGTTCCTAAAACCCGGTCTAACTCGGTCGGATGCCCGCACGACTCGTGCACCTGCAGAGCCATCTGGGAGCCGGTGATTATCAAAGTGGTATCCTTATCCGGACAGGCAGGTGCAGAGAGAAGCTCAATTGCCTCTTCTCTAATCCGATCTGCGTTTTCCACCAATTTCAATCCCTGAATGAATTCATACCCCCGGGTAGCATAATCTCCACGATGAGAGTTGGGATATGACCTTCTCTGAACCTCGTTTCCGTTTACTGCTGTGGCTAAAATTCCTGCTCCGCTTTCCAGTATCGATTGGCGGACAAAAGCTCCTTCGGTGGAGGCGAACAGCTTTTCGGTTTTATAAAAGTCCATACTGCCTTCTGCTACCTTGATCTTGTCATTTTTTCGCAAAATCTCTGTAGTTTTAAGTAGAAGCTCAATTTTTTCCTCTAAGGGAACCCTGAATGGGTCGATCTCATATTTTGAAGTGTACTGGTCTTCAAAAACTTCAGTGGGGCTTAATCTGGCTAATTCTTTTTTGATTATGGAGCTGGCTTTAGCTATCTCTAAAGCTTTGTTGGCCACCCTTTTCATCTCAGCTGGCGAAAGCACGGAGCTGGAAGCAAACCCCCAGGCTCCGTTGGCGATTATGCGAATTCCAAAACCTTGATCCGTATCGCAGGAAATCCCCTCTATGTTTCCGTTTTTTACCTCGATGTTTTCAGTAACCCTGTGAATTTGTCTGATATCCGCATACTCCACCTTTTTTCTTTTCAGAAACTCCAGAGTCTCCTTTATTGCCTCTTTCAAACTTCCTCCTTTTCCAGAGCTTGAACTAAATCTAAAAAATCGCTTTAATCTATAAGTCCTGCATCAGGTTGTCAAGTTAAATCAAACTTTTTTCCATGTTTTCAGATTGATTTTGTCTAAATTAATTTTGGTCGGAGTATAAAGCTTCAGCTTTGCGTTCGAGCAACTGGAGAAAAATCAATTCGATAAACCTGAAGGTTTATAATCCAGTGTTTTTTCTAGAAACCTCTCTATCCCTGAAAATCTGCTTTTCATGCCTGCAAGAAAATTACCATATTCACAGGAAAGTTCAGGGTCATTGGTTTTGAGATAGGCCAAAAGAAATCCTGAGGAGAAAACGTCTCCACACCCGGTGGGGTCAACAGAATCTCTTACCAGCGAAGCCGATGATAGGTAAGAGACGATTTTCTTTTCTATTTTGTAGTAGAGCAAAGCACCTTTTTTTCCGCAGGTAACCAGTAAGATCTGAGGACCAAGATTTAAAATTGTCTGTGCAAACCCTTTTAAATGATTTTCTGATTTAAGATAGCCTCCCGATATTATTTGCATCTCTTTAAAGTTCATCTGAACTATATCTGCTATTTTCAGATATTCTCTCCATAAATCCGGGACTTTAAAAAATCTTTGACCACTTTTCTTAATCCCCAATATCAAAGAATGCACGTCCATAAAAATTCGAGAATCAGACTTCTTCTTTATCTTCCTCAAAGTATCCAGATCTATGTCGAAACCGGAGATAAAATTAATCAAGAGGTAATCGCTATCAAGATATGGTTTGACCTGATGAAACTCAATTTTCGGGACCAAATTTTTTAAGATTTCCTTTTTGTGCCATCTCCGGTCATAGAAAAGATGGACATGGTTATTCTTTTCTTTGACCATCGATATTCCGTTCAAGTCGATATTGCCAAACCGTTTCAGATAAGAGAGGACCTTCTTATATATATCTGAGCCCAGACTGCAGACAGGTGAAATGATCATATCCTGAGGAGCTAATAATGCAAAGGGAAGAATATTATAAAGAATACCCCCAAAGCTTTTTTTCACTTTCCCATCCGGAAAAGTGATGGTGTCTTTGGTAATTGTCCCGATAACTGTCAGCCTGACTGGTCTCATTGTGAACTGAAAATCGAAGCTGGAGTGTAAAACTTTAGTTTTACACTTTATATATTTATTAGTCGGTAGCCGCAGACTTTAGTCTGCGTTAAAATATTTCAAATACGGATACGCAAGCTGAAGCTTGCGGCTACCTTTTTTTATATCAATCGGCAAACCTAAAGGTTCGCACTCCAAATTTTCACCACTCCCTCAAAGACCTCTTCCTCTGTGATTTCTTTCATACATCTGAAGTGCTTTTCCGGACACTTTTTTCTTCCGTGAATGCCGCAGGGCCTGCAATAAATCTCTTTCTGAATGACCAGGTCATTTTTGCCAGTTGGTGCAAAACCGAATTCCGGAATGGTGGAGCCGAAGATGGCAACCACTGGAACCCTCATCGCCACCGCCATGTGCATAGGCGCGGTGTCATTGGATAAGATTACCCTGCATCTGGATATCAAAGAAGCCGACTGCAGTGGTGAGGTTTTGCCAGCGGCTATCAAAGGTTTACTTTTCATATTACTGGCAATTTCCAGACAGGGTTTTTCATCCTCTTTTCCTCCGATGAAGATGACCTTCGCACCAAGTTTTTCAGTTAAGGCTTCTGCAACCTCGCCGAATCTTTCAGGCAGCCATCTTTTGGTATTCCAGACCGAGCCAGGAGCTATACCTACTATTTTATCTTCTCTCTTGACATCCCAGTTCTTAAAAAGCTCCTCTACATATTTAAAATCATCCTCAGATGGAAAAAGCTCAGGTAAACAATCGTTTTCTGGGGGTATATCTGTTTCCAAAAGAGAAAGATTCCTTTTAGCCTCAGACTGGTTTTGAATATATTTAATCTTTTTAGTAAAAAGAAAAGCCCCGGAGCTTTTATCGAAACCTACCCTCTGTGGAATTCTCGCAAGATAAGCCAAAAGTGCACTGCGAAAAGAACGGTGAGGAATAACAGCCAGATCGAAACTGGAGGTTCTGATCTTCATAGCCAGAGCAAGGAAACTGAAAATTCCCTTCTCCTTTTCTTTCTTGTCATAGACGATTACCCCATCCAGAAATGGATTATTTTTTAAAAGCTCCCCAGTCTGCGGAATGAGCAGGAAAAAGATTTTCGAGTGCGGGTATTTTTTTCTTACCGCTTTTATTAAAGGAGTGGTTAGAACCACATCCCCTAAGAAAGCGGTCTGGATGATAAGTATTTTGTCTGGAATCATATTATGGTAAAGGAGGGAACTTATTTATTTACTCGATCTCCGGTAAAACTCCCCAGATCTTCTTCAGCTCAATTCTTTGCAGATAGAACTCTTTCAGGTTTTCTAAATAGCTTTTCTCGGTCTCCAGATAGCTTACCTCTGCATCCAGGAGCTCCTTTTCAGAGATCAAGCCCATTTTGTATTTATCCTGAGAATTTTCCAGTTTCTTAGAGGCAAGACCTTTCTCTTTTAGAAGAAGGCTGTCTTTCTGGTCAAGGTTATTCAGCTTATTGATGACAGTTTCCAGATTCAGCCGCACAGTCTTTCTGGTCAGCTCTAATTTATTTTGAGCCTCCTCCAGGGAAAGCTGAAGGCTTCTTAGAGAGGCATCTCTTGCCCCGCCATCCCAGATAGGGATAGACAAACTAATGTTTACTCCCCAGCGATTCCTTCTCAGATCATCCCAGCTCGAACTTATCTGATCCCCCCTCCCCCATAGTCCATAAGTGGCTTCAAAATTGCCGATGATACCCCCGGCTGCCTGCTGCTGGTGTAAAGCTATCTCTTTTGACTTCACCTCCAATTCAGCTTTCAACGAACCGGCTGAGTTATCCACGCTCTTCTGGAGAAGGCTGCTATCTTCAGAGGAAAGAGTTACATTATCAAACTTATCCAGCAGCTCAATCTTTACATCGGTTTTAAGATTTGTCTTCTGCAGAAAGCTATTCTCCAGTTCCTTTATCTTCCCGTTTTGGTCAATCAGATTTATTTTATTATTCAGAAACTCCTTTTCCGCGTTATAAACTTCTTCGTCGCTTTTGATTCCCTCTGCCTGCATTTTCTTGACGTTTTCCAGGGCAATCTGAGAAGCTTCTAACTTCTTTTCTGCTATCATAACCTCCCTCTGGGTAATCAACAGGTCAAAATAAGCAGAGGTAAGCTCCGAGATTAAGCCGTTGACTTTTTCCGCATAATCTTTCTGAGCCAATTGATATTCGACCTTTGATTTGTCTAACTCCAGCCGGTTAGGTGAGGACCAGAACATAATCGGCTGGGTAAACCTGAAGCCTACGTTCGTCAAAACCTCCTGAGTCTTCCTCTCCGGAATAGTATCCCCATTCTCAAAAAAAGTCTGGTAACGCTGATCATAAGAGTTCACGAACCCGTCAACCTGTAAATTTCCTCCGGTAAAAAAATCCTGAGACAGGCTAAGCGCATTGTAATAGCTCAGGGTCTTATCCTTAGTAAAAATTCTATTTCCAAAACCCCCAGTATAGAAAAGATTTTCATTCACGTCATAATTTGGCAGGTTGGAATTCAGGCTCAGTTTCGGCAAATAAAAGGAAAGTTTTTTAGCTGAATAATTCGCCTTGGAAGCCTCTAAGTTTTTTTGAGAAATCTGAAATTCCTTCCCCTGTTTTAAAGCCATCTTTATACAGTCATCCAGAGACAAAACTACTATGCTCTCTTGAGAGAAAGAAAGTGCATACAGGGTTATGATAAGCATCGACATAACCATTACCAATATGAGATTTCTGATTGACATAAGGTTCTTCCTCTATGATGGTTACAATAATTACTTAAAGTATAACTCTATGTAATATTTTTCTTTAGCTACCAGCTACAGGCTACCTGCTCCTGGCTTTTTTATTCATACCTTAGCGCCTCGATCGGGTCAAGCTCTGCTGCTCTTTTAGCCGGGTAGATTCCGAAGCCGAGACCGACTCCAAATGCAACTCCAACTGAGAGGATAACTGAGCCTAAAGAGATTATTGTCCTCCAATGAGCATAATAGTTTATTCCCTTGGCTAAACCTGTTCCCAGAGCCAGTCCAATCACGCAGCCGACTAAGCTTATCAAACCTGCCTCGGCTAAGAATTGCCTCAGTATGTAGACTCTCTTCGCTCCCACAGTTCTTCTTATCCCTATTTCCCTGGTCCTTTCAAGAACTGTTGCCAGCATAATGTTCATAATCCCTATCCCGCCAACTAATAAAGATATCCCTGCGATACAACCCATCACGATGTTGAAAATCCTCTGGGTTTTCTGGCTCTGCCTTAAAAGTGCCTCTGGAACGACCACCTCGAAGTCTTCGACCTGGTTGTGTCTCCTTTTTAATATATCCTTGATCAGGCTTGCGGTCTCCTCCACCTGTTTCGAATCCTTTACCTGAACTGTTATCTCATCCAGAGGACTGGCTGCACCGGTCTGAAACGTCCGGATGGAAAACCCTCCAAAAGACATAAAACTGCCAGAAGGCCCTCGTGGGATTTTTTTGACCGCGGTCTGAAGCGGAATATAAATCTCCTCATTTAAGTTTCTGACCTCCAGACCTTCAAGTTTCGATTTTCCAAAAGGTTTCTCCTGCATTACCCCGATCACCGTGAACCAGAGGTCGTCCAATTTTATCTGTTCACCCAGAGGATTGGAAAAAGCAAAAAGGTCTTTCTTTATCTTTGAGCCTAAAACGCAAACCTGCCGGCATTCCTGGTCATCCCCCTCAGTGAAAAATCTTCCTTTGTCGACTTGATAATCCAGGAGCCGGAGATATTCCGGAGTAAGGGAAATCACTTTTCCCTTGCTTTCTGAATCTTTGTACCTGATCCGGTTTACAAATTCTTCACGGCGAGGAACCACAGCTTTGACCAGTGAGCTGAGCACCTCAAAATTTGAAGCATCTCCTAAGCTCAACCCCTCTGAAACCCCGAATTTCTGCTCGCCGGTCTTGCTTTCAGGAGGGGCCTTGGCTTTGATTATGATATTGTTTGTCCCCATCAATTTTATCTGTTCCAGGGCATCCCTTTTTGCTCCCTCACCTATGGAAAGCATGGCAATCACTGCAGCTACACCAAAAATTATCCCCAGGGTGGTTAAAAAAAATCTCAACTTGTGCCTAAGAAGCGAATCTAAAGACACTTTTAATATCTCTTTATAATCAACTCTTAACTGTAGCTCTTCTTTTCCCATCTATTTGGATGAACCTGCCTATTTGCCTTCGGTTTTAAGTTCGACCTTGGTGCTGTCAGACGAACTTGATTTTGTTCCTTCTTTTCTGGGTCTTTGCACTCGTATTCTCTTACCCTTCTCGGGCACCATTTCTCCTTTTGTGCCTTCCTGAGTCTTGACTTCCTTCAGCTCCTGAGAACCTTCAGGAGTATCCGGAATTCCTTTCTCTACTTTGATTTCTTTTATCTTGACTTTTTCGCCTTCTGTTTTTTGAGTCGGGTCCTGCAGGCAGACCAGCTCGTCTCCTTTCAAACCTTCTTTTATGATTATGCTGGTATCGTTTCTTTTCCCCACTCTGACTTCCTTTTTCTGGGGTCTTCCCCCACCCATTACATAAGCCACGGTCTTTCCATCCTTCTCAAAGACCGATTCAATCGGCAGCCATACGGAATTCGGGATTTCTTCGACGATTATCTCTCCCTTTGCAGACATTCCCGGTTTCAACCTGGGGTCTGCCGCATCCAAGGTCACCTCAACTTCAAACACGTTTATATCTGATTGGTAGTCTTTTTTCTTGGCTATAGTGCCGACACGAGTTACCTTCCCCCTGAAAACAGTGTCCGGGAAAGCATCCAGGGTTACATAGGTAACCTGGTCGTTTCTTACCTTATCACCATCCACTTCGCTTACTTGGGTTTTTAAAAGCATGGTTGAAAGGTCAGGCAGTTCCATCAAATCCTGTCCGGGCCAGGGAGTATCCCCTACCTGCGGCTTTCCCATGGTCCCTCCACCCTTCCAGATATCAAGATATACCAGAAGTCCCGGGTTTTCAGCTCTGACTATGGTAGAAGCCAATTCCTTCTCTGCACTTTCTTTATCTCTTCTGACACTTTCCAATTTCAATTTCAAAGTCCTCAGATCTGCTTCGACATCCTTTTTCTTAACAGCCAACTTCATTTTTACCAATTCTAATTCCCGAACGGCTTCTTTCCTCACTGCCTCAGATTCGTACTGCTTTTCTTTGGCATTCCTTTCAGCCTTCTCCAACTGCAGTTCCAAGTCTTTTACGTCTAAATCGTAATTCCCTTCAGCCTTGAGATAATTGGCATTTGCCTCTTCCAAGCTTAATTCAGCTTTGGAGAGCCAGTCTTTCTGTTCAGTCTGGTCGAAGATTATGAGAGGGTCGCCCTGGTTAACCATACTTCCCTCATCTGCCATCCAAGTTATCAAAAGCCTTCTGCTTGCCCTGGGAGCAACGACCTTCTGGGACTTCTTTGCCTCGATCTTCCCGCTTTCAGTCAATTTGATGACAAAATTACCTCTCTGGACCTGAATAGTAGGAACGTTTGTGTAATTGAAGAAAAGAGCTTTTATGAGAATTACTCCCGCGACTATGACGACTAAAACTACTGCCGACCTGATAAGAAGTTTTTTTGACATAAGCCTCCAGCAACCCTGCTAATTTTACAAAAATCTAATTTGATTTTTTTGTAGGGGCGACCCGTCGGGTCGCCCCTACCCCATCGGGTATCACCCCACTGTGCTTTTCCATCTGCGATGTGGCCAGAACCAGTGATCCGGATATTTTCTTACATAATCCTCTAGTAGAGAGGTGTAAGCCTGAGTCAGTTTCCTGATATCCTCCTCTTTATTACTACTCTCCTGAATATAAATTGGTTCCTCTAAAATTACCCTTTGTTTTCCGTTGTTCTTTCTGATTATAAATGCCATAATTATCGGAGCACCGGTTTTCAATGCAAAGGCAGCCGGACCTTTAGGAGTTGAGGCCGGATAACCAAAAAAGTCCACGACCGCCCCGTCTCTTCCTGCGTCCTGGTCCGAGAGCATTGCCACAAACCTGTTATTTCTTAATGCTTTTATCACTCCTCTGGTTGCTACTCCCATCTTGATAATTCCTATTCTCATCAGTTGACGGTATTTGTTCATCAGATTGTCGACCAGTAAATTGTGTTGTTCTCCGACTAAGAAATCTATGGGATAACCTTTTTGCCTTGTGGCAGCACCCATCAACTCCCAGCTTCCAAAATGCCCTGCTATCAAGACTGCACCCTTTCTATCTTTCAAAGCTTTATCAAAATTCTCCAGCCCTTCAAATTCTACTAGCTTATCCAATCTGTTCTTCAGAACCGGAAACATCGCATATTCTACAAATCCCCTGCCGATATTCCGGTAAGCTTCCCTGGCGATTTTTCTGAATTCCTTTTCAGTATAGGTCTTGCCAAAAGCTCTTTTCAGATTATCTATTGTGACTTTTCTTCTTATCCTGAGCAGGCTGAAAGCCAAATCTCCTAAAAAAGAGCCGATGAAAACAGCAGCATTATAAGGAAGGATCTGGACTAAAATCCCTACTCCTCTGGTAAAAAGATATTCAATCTGGTGCTTGATCTTCCTCATGGTAGTCATACTTTCCTATCTTATCCTCATATTCCCATTTTTTGAGGGTCTTGCGATTATAATATCTTTTCATAAAATAAAGAAACACCAGCAAAAAGGCAAGCACCAGCCAGAATAAAATGTTGTCCCCGAAGAAGGCTAACCAGTTATATTTCTTCTTAAGGTAGTCTACAAAGCCAGCCTGAAAACCGATGTAGCTTTCGCCCGTGGCTTTGAGGAAGGCTAAATCCAGGCTCTGACCTGAGGAAAGGTAGTTGAGTAGCTTGAAAAAACTTTCCTTTCCGTATTCATCCAAAAAATAAGATAAGGCCAGATAGCTTTCAGTATAAGCTAACTGGGCCTTGCTGTCACTGAAGCTGTTCAAGTCTTCGATCCGGGATAGAGGGATGATCGAGTTGGTGAGAACTGCACGGACCACCAGAATATCCTGGCCAATCTGCCATTCCCTGGACTCCAGCATGGCAAACCCTTCATCTATCCAGCGAGGAGGAACTGAATTACCGACCCTCTTATCTAAAAAAATGTGAGCCAGCTCATGTTCCAAAACCTCTGAAAAAGGGCGATTATACCTGAACTTGGCAGGAGATTTTAGAACGATGAGATTATGCTCGGGAACAGCCGCTCCTATTCCCCAATCTGGAAAATCCGAGCCTAATTTGGATTTGAAGTCATTTTCACTCTCAGCCACGTAAATGGTAACCGGATGAGTCAATGAATCTTCTATGAAACCGGAGATCTGGGTATAGGCCTTTTTAGCTGTGACTTCTATTTCCTGCTTTAATTTGGGGTCTTGAACGTAGATGTCAAACTGAGGGAGAGCATAGGCGAATCCCGGAATAAGAAAAATGCAGAAAAATATCCACAGCCATTTTATAGCCCAGCTTGAATTCACTTTCATTTTTTGAACAGGCCCTTCAGCAAATCACCGGCTTTTTTCTTCAAATCCTCAGTCGCCTTATCCTTCTGCTTCTGGATTTCCTGCTGGAATTTTTTCTCTGCTCTGGCAGTGCTTATGGTAAACTTGGGACTTTTGGCATTTCCCTCTAGCTTGAAATCCAGCACCATCCTTCCCTTGTCGTCCTGAAAGAACTTTGTCAGATCTCCCAAATCTATACGGCTGGAAAGCTCTGGTGAAAGAACCACATTCACCGAATAATCTAAACTCCCGTCCAGGCCAACTGAGCCGGTAGCTTTCCAGTCCCCGCTTTGAGAGAGGGCTTCAAAATCCTCGAAATAAACTCTCCCGTTATTGACCTTAAAGGAATTTGTCAGGGTTCTTATCTTCTCTTCCTTGAACTCATTCATCTTAAGATAGGAGGAGATTTGATTTAAAAGTTCCCAGTTGACCAGCTTGCCGTCAGTAACCGTCCCGGTGCCAGAGGCAATCAGTGATTTGGTTATCTGTTCCGTACTTTGACCTTTTCCTGAAAAATCCGCAGTCAGATTCAGGCTCCCGAAAAGATGGTCTTTGAAAAGGGCAAATCTGGACAAAAAGTTGTTAGCTTCGATCTTGCTGGCGCTGACCTTTATGTCGAATTTGGGGTCATTCATATCAGTCAGATCATAAGTGGCATTTCCGCCTACCAGACCATTATAGACGTTTGCCACCACGTTCTGGACTTTCACGACTCTGTTCTTAATCTCTAAATTCGCCACCAGGTTTTCAAGCTCGACCTGTCTGAAGATTAATTTCTTAACTTCTACCTGTCCTGAAGCATCTATGTCCGGAAAAGGAGGTGCGGTTTTCACCGGCTGTTTCTCCTTTGGTTTGACCTTCTGCTCAACCGGCATTATCTCATCCAGGTCAATAAATGGCGAGCTCAACTTGAAGCTCAGGAAGGGTTTCTTCTGTATTCCCTTTCCTGGAATTAACGACTGAACCACATTCTCAACTTTTCCATTAAGACTCAAAGATGATTTCCCCAGACTCAGGCTCAGATTCTCGATGTTCAAAACCCCTTTGGAAAGCGACATATCACTGTTGAGATTTTTCACCGGGACCGTGAGATTAGGAGAGGATATACCGATGTTCCTTAAATTGAAATTCCCGGAGAGGTCAAGTTGTTCCGGTTTCTTGAGCTTGCCAAAAGCTTTAGCATCGATGTCGACAGAACCTGAGAGGTTTGTGCCTTCTGGCAGTTTTTGCACTTCTTTGACGATCGCCAGATCGAATTTAGTTTTGAGCTCAGAAGTCAGGTTCGGGTCAGAGTAATTATCAATCACTGCCTTGAGTTCTAATGGAGTATCCCCTAATTTCGCATCTTGAGTAATAACGCTCAGCCCCTGGTTATCGAAATCTATCTGGCCAGATGGCAAAAGAAATGGCTGTGGTACTCTGGCAAAATCTACTCTCACGTCTTTGAGAGCCACCTGACCTTTAAAGTTCGGCAAAGTTTTACCTTTAAGCTCACCTTTTAGCGAAGCAGTCATCCGCATTTTACCTGAGCCTTTTAACTGGGACAAAGGTGAGTTTTTGTCCGCTGGGACAGATGACAATAAGTCCTGAATAGATATATCTTTTGAGTTCAGAGCCAAATCAGCCTGCGGCGTCGTTTTCAGGTCTTTTATGACGCCTTTTATCTCCAATGATATTTTGGCCAGATCGATTTTGACCTGTTCGACATTCAGGGAGTCACCGGGCAAGTTAAAGCTCACTTTGTGCTGGAGCAGGAAAGAAAGTTCCGGGAGTTTGCTTTTGAACCCTGGTAGTTTTAGTTCAATTTTCTGGATGGAAAGTTTTCCTTCAGACCTTCCGTTCTCATACTTTTGATCCATCACCAGTTTCCCTTTTTGCTCTATACCTCCTAAGAAGATTCTGCTCCCGTTGGACAGGTCGTTATAAGTAAAACTCCCGTTTTTTATCTGCACGTTCTCAAAAAGGATTAAAGGCAGCGGACCACCACCGCTTTTCATCAAATCTGCAATACTCAGAACCCCGTCCCTGTTTTTCTCGATGAAAATCTCCGGCTGATCCAGGATTATCTTTCTTACCTCAATCCTTTTCTTCAATAAGGGCCAGAATTTTACCCGGACAGAGAAGTTTTTGATCTTGAAAAGGTCCTTCTGCTCGTATCCCGGCAGGTTTGAAATCTCCAGCCCTTTAATATCCACTCCCAAACCCTTGAAGATCGAAGGAGAGATATCCTCGATTTCTACGTTCCGGTTCAGAGCCTTCTCCACCTGTGGCTGAACCATAGCTAAAAGCTTCTCTTTGGTGAAAATAAGTTTGACCGCCACGGAGACGATTATCAAAAGTGCAATGATAATCCCCGTGATCCAGATAAGAATTTTCCATCCTTTTTTAATTTTCATTTTGTGCCTCTTTTTTTATTCTTCACGTCATTGCGAGGAGGTCATTTGACCAACGAAGCAATCTCCTTAGAATAAAAGGATTGCTTCGCTCATTACATTCGCTCGCAATGACGACATAAGTTTGTAGGGCAACTCATCAGGGTTGCCTTTTTTCTTTTTCGTAGCGCGACCCTTTTAGGGTCGCATTGCGAGGCTGAAAGTCTCAAGACCTTGACGGCCTCGCGCTACGACCTTACTTCGTCGGGTCAGGGGGCCCGACTGATACAGAATGGGCAGGCACAGGGGCCTGCCCCCACAATTATCTCAATAAACTCATCTTTCTCGTTTCTTTATAATTCCCAGTTCTGAGCTGATAAAAATAAATCCCGGAAGAAACTTCATCCCCCTTCTGATCTTTTCCATCCCAGATCACCTGATAATTTCCAGGTGATTTTTCTTCGTCCACTAATGTCTTCACCAACTGCCCGAGGACATTATAGATTTTAAGGGTGGTGCGGGTGGGGCTACCAGCTCCGGGCTTCCTGCTACCGGCTTTGAAGGGAATGGTGGTAAGGGGGTTAAAGGGATTTGGATAGTTCTGTCCAAGCTTGAAAGTAACCGGAATTTGTTCAGGTGCATTCTGAACTGAGGTGGTGGTATCAACATTCAGAACAACCGGCAAAGATAAAGGGTTCAAACTATGGTTTTTGTCCTGTGAAAAAACTTTTAGTTTTCCCTTGAACAAACCCTGCGATAAGAAATAGCTGTCAAAAGCAAGCTTAATGGTTTGATTTTCTCCGGGGTTGATTTTACCCTTCATTGGTGAAACCTGCAGATAGGGAGGGTTTATCCTGATTCTCAAGCTGTCCCGTAAATAGTCCTGATTGTAAGATATAAGAAGGGCAGAGGTTCCATCTTCATTCTGAATCCCAACTGTAGCTGTGTCGTTGGACTGGCTTAATTTTTCATATTGAAAATCGATTGAACCTTGTTTCGTCAGTATGACCTGAAAAGTAAACAAGGTTCCATTCTTGAAATACTTAATATCAATGAATGAGACAATTAAGGAATCAGAAGATCGATAAAGGTAGATCTTGCTATCCTGATTTAAAGTCAAATTACTCCAGAGCGGGGCGATTAAGCTGAAATATCCCTGTGCACAGGGTAAGGGTTGGTTGACAAACCTTAATTCCCAGGGATAAAAACTCAAGACGCCATTGGTCGAAATCCACAGGGAATCATAAAGGTTTCCATAAAAAGGGAAAAGAAAATTCAGGGGGATTGGTCCGTAGACTTTGTTCTTGTCCGCTACAGAATTTATCAACACGCCTCTCTGACTTATGTCCATCCAATCATAACTTAAACTTTTTCTGGTAAGATTATCGCTCCAATAATAGCCGTAAGAATCTGTCCCTTTTGTGGAATCATCTAAAGAAAGCTCAAATTCAATATTATAATCCAGAGGGAGTCCACCTGGGTTGGAAAGTTGAAGATACTCTACTTTCTTCTGGCCTGAGGGTAATAAAACTTCTAAAGAATCTAAATCGGACTGCAGAAAAGCTCCGAGTCTGGGAGTAGCCTGAACCTCATTCGAGGTATCAGATTCCTGACCGGAATAAAGGGCGGTCAGTTTATAATAGTAACTTTTGCCGTTAGTTACCTGGTCATCCAGGCAATAGAAACTGTCAGCCGGAAAGGTTCTCAGCAGAGAAGCTGGGGATAGAGGAAAGTCAGAAGTATCTCCTCTATACAGCTTGTATCCACCCGGAGATAAAGAGGTTTGCATTCCGTTGGACAAAAGGAGACATCTTATCATCAGGTTATAACTCCACTTATTCCACTGCCAGTATCCGTCTTTTTTCCAGCCCCAGAAAGAGTTTTTATTATTCGTGGAATCATCTGCACCTATTAGAGGTGATGTAGGCGTTTCCTTTAGCCAGTGGAAAACGACCCAGAAGGTATCCTCCGTGATTAAAAGATTATGCTCGATTTCCACCCATTCGCCTTCGGGCACTCCGTTGCCAGAAGCTTTCGCATATACTGGTTCAGAAAAGGGAAATCCTGGTTTTCCGTGGTCATTTTTGTTTATGGTTATGAAAAATTGAGCAGCTGAGTCATACAATGCATCTCCAGGCCTGCCTTGATAGCTGATGAAAACTTTTGATTTGAGCAGGACAAAAGGAGTTGAAGGAGAGAAAAATTTCTCCGCGGCACAGTTCTCATACCACTGGTCGAAAACATTAAACTGAAGCTCTTTAGTCCCGTCATCGAAGATTTTCTCCTCTGGATTTATCCCCGGTTTGAACCAGTAAAGAGGGATTTTTCCATCCATGTCTGGAATCGCGGTAAAAAAGGACGGTGCTGAATCCGGTTGTGGCGAAAAAGGGAAAACTTCGACCGGCAGAAGAATGATCAATAGAAAAAGAATAGATAAAGTTACAATTCTTTGATCTTCAAAAAGGTTAGATAAGGGGAAGGTTGTTTTCGTCATGCCGGATTATATGAACAGAATTTTCCACTATATAAATCAGGCTTGACTTAAAGTCAAGGTTTTTTTAAAAAAGTTTTAGAATAAATTTTCCTGACCTGCATTAGAATCATGTCAAGGCATAATCCTAAACCAAGTTAAAATTATTTGTCAATAACTTTTTGAAAAATAAGGGGATAATTTGTTAGAAAATAATTAAACGGAGAGACTGGGATTCGAACCCAGGAGTCCATTTCTGGACTACACGCTCTCCAGGCGTGCTCCTTAGACCAACTCGGACATCTCTCCGGAGTACAGTTTGTTCGTTTGGAGTTTGGCGTTTGTTCGAAAAACCAAATAAACCAAACTTTTACTTATTATACTGATTTTGATTGAGTAAGGCAATAATTTTTTGAGTCTTTGGATTTAAAAGGACAGAAGTAGGAGTTTTTTCTTGATTTCCACAAATAAATAGCTTAATTTGAACGGAGAAAAGGGAGACGGATAATACGTGGTCAGCCTAGATAGTCAACAATCACCTGTTGAACCTCGGGGGTAAAGAGTTCAAGGTCCAGATGAAATATTGTAGCAAAGGGAATACGTAGCATTATAAATAGTTAAAAAGGGCGTTTTATGACTGGAAATAATATCTTTATTTCCCACAGCGGCAAAGATGATGAATTCGTGAGAGCACTTCGTAATAGCTTGGAAATCCAGCAATTGAAAACCTGGGTAGATTCTCGGGAGTTAAAAGCTGGCGATGAATTAGAGCCCGAAGTAAAGCAAGCCATTGAACAAGCCCGTGCATTTATCGTTGTGCTCAGCCTTAATGCTTTAAATTCCCCATGGGTTTTGAAGGAAACAAAATATGCGTTAAAAGTAAGGAAAAAACGTGAAGATTCTTACCCAGTGATTCCCCTGCTGATGAAGGGGGTTGAGTATGCTGCCTTAAATTTGTATTTCGAAAAAGAGCCAGTTGCGATAAAAATTCAAATTGGACCAGGCGGTATCAGTGAAGCTATGCCACAGATTTTGGCTGCATTAGGCGAACGCTCTCCGGACGATCTTCAGCCTATGCTCAGGCCCTTGGCTGAACCTCAGGAAGAACTTTTGCTGGAGCTAACTGATCCGCGCCTTTTTGAAAAGGATGGGGTGCGCAGAGCCCAGGCAGAAGCAAGATTAACCTACATCCCGAGTGGGACGGGAAAACGAAAGGTTACAAGCGAAGGAAGATTCGTCTTTACAT
>JALHSU010000043.1 GCA_022865345.1 Candidatus Zixiibacteriota bacterium | reverse complement strand
GGCTGGGGGGTCGATTTCAGCCTTTCTCCCAGGATATTGTTTAATCTTGATTTTCAATACCGCTGGGTCAGTTTCGGTCAAAACGTTGCCGGGGTCAAAAATTACAGCGGACCCCAGTTGACTTTCGGGCTGGGATATATTATTAAACAGAAGAGAAGCAAGATTGGAGAATGAGTTTTTTAAAAGGAGGTACAAATGGCAATAAAAGTCGCTATCAACGGGTTTGGCAGAATAGGAAAGCTGGTCTACCGGGCAGGTTATAAAAATCCGAACCTGGATTTCGTGGCGGTCAATGACGTAACTGACACCAAGGTCCTGGCACATCTGCTGAAGTACGATTCGGTTCACGGGACGATGCAGGCCGATATAAAGTCGGACGGAAATAAGATAATCGTGGACGGGAAAAGTATGGAGGTATTTTGCGAAAAAGATCCAACTGCTCTTCCCTGGAAAAAACTGGGAATAGACATCGTAGTCGAATCAACTGGAAAGTTCAGTGATGGAAAATCAGCTATGAAGCATATAGAAGCAGGAGCCAAACAAGTCCTGCTCTCCGCGCCTGCGAAAAAGTCTGAGGTTCCGGTCCAGACCATAGTGCTTGGGGTAAACGACGAACAGATGGACTGCAGCAAATACAAGATTTTCTCCATCGGCTCCTGCACCACTAATGGTCTGGCGCCTATAGTCAAGGTAATCCACGATACCTTCGGAATAAGATGCGGCCTTATGACTACCATTCACGCCTACACCAATGACCAGAGGATCTTAGATTCACCCCATAAGGATTTGAGAAGAGCCAGAGCAGCCGCCATGTCGATGATACCCACCTCCACTGGAGCAGCCAAGGCGATCGCGCTGGTCCTGCCTGAGCTGGCAGGTAAATTAGACGGGGTCTCGGTCAGGGTGCCGGTTTGCGACGGTTCGCTGGTGGATCTGGTGTGCGAGACCGAAAAGGAGATAACTGTGGAAAGCGTGAATGCTGCAATCAAGAAGTTGGCTGAAGGGAAGATGAAAAGATATATCGAATACTGCGAGGACCCGATAGTCTCCTGCGATGTCATCGGAAATTCCCATTCCACCATATTCGATGCCTTATCCACAATGGTCACCGGAAAGAATTTGCTGAAGGTCTTCTCCTGGTACGACAACGAGTGGGGTTTCTCTTTAAGGATGGTGGAGATGATGGAGTTGATGTGTAAATAAAAAAAAGATTCAAGGATTAAGGGTTCGAGGGTTCAAGGGAAAAAAGTAAAAAAAGCGGAAGACGTAAAAAGGAAGACGAAGGAAAAAATAAGGGGAGGGTAAAAGATGAATAAATTAACCATAGATGACTTGAAGCTGAAGGAAAAAAGGGTTTTGGTCAGGGTGGATTTCAACGTGCCTCTGAACGAGAAAAAAGAGGTGGCAGACGATACCCGGATAGTTGAATCTCTGCCCACGATTGAAAAAATTCTGGTTGAAGGTGGAAAAGCTATTCTTATGTCGCATTTGGGCAGGCCTAAGGGGAAGGACCCTAGCTTGAGCTTGGCACCAGTGGCTAAAAGATTGGAGAAGCTCTTAGGCAAGCCGGTGAAATTCGTCAACGACTGTATTGGACCAGTGGTGGAAAAGGCTGTCTCTGAGTTAAAGCCAGGAAATTGTCTCCTTCTGGAAAATCTAAGGTTTTATCCTCAGGAGGAAAAGAATGACCCTGAATTTGCCAAAAGCTTAGCTAAATCAGGTGACGTTTATGTAAATGATGCTTTTGGAACAGCTCATCGCGCCCATGCCTCAACTGAAGGGGTAACCAAATACTTCAAGGAATGTGCGGCTGGATATCTTATGCAGAAAGAGCTGAAATATCTGAGTATGGCATTATCCCAGCCCAAAAGGCCCTTTGTAGCCATCCTGGGAGGTTCCAAGATCTCAGGCAAGATCGACGTTATCAAAAACCTGCTGGATAAAGTGGATACCCTTCTGATAGGCGGAGGGATGGCTTTCACCTTCTACAAGGCTTTGGGAAAAGAGATCGGTTCTTCACTCGTGGAAACGGATAAAATAGAATTAGCTAAGGAGATCTTGCAGGAAGCGGATAAGAAAAAAGTGGACTTAGAATTACCGCTCGATTTCGTAATCGCACTCGAAGCTAAAGAGGATGCTGCCACTAAGGTGGTGGACAAAGACAATATCCCTGCAGGTTGGAAAGGCCTGGATATAGGTCCCAAAACCGAAGAGCTGTTTAAACAAAAGATCAAGAAAGCTAATACCGTTGTCTGGAACGGGCCTATGGGGGTTTTTGAGGTGAATAAATTTGCCAGAGGGACTATGGAAGTGGCAAAAGAGCTAGCTGAGGTTACCAGGAAGAATGCAGTTACAATAGTTGGTGGCGGTGATTCAATAGCAGCTTTAGCCAAGGCGAATTTGGAGAAAAAAATGACCCACGTTTCCACTGGTGGGGGTGCTTCCTTGGAATTCTTAGAGGGGAAGATTTTACCCGGGATTGCGGCTTTAACTGATAAAAAATAAACTTTTTCCTCGCAGGAGAAAAAAATAGAAATTGAACGAGAAGAATAGTCACAAATCTGGCAATCACCAAAATTCCGAGATTAAGAAGAAAATCAGGCAGCTTTTAATTGCCGGCAACTGGAAAATGTACAAGGACCATAAGGACGCTTATGCCATAGCCACAGCCCTAAAGGAAAAATTAGCCGATATTTCTACCATCCGGATAGTCTTATGTCCGCCTTTCACCTCTCTGCAGTCAGTAGGTCAAGCCATCGAAGGTTCTTCTCTGCTTTTGGGTGCTCAGGATATTCACTGGGAAAGGGAGGGTGCTTTTACTGGAGAGATCTCTGCCCAAATGCTTTTAGCTTTAGGCTGTAAATATGTCATCATTGGGCATTCGGAAAGAAGGCTCCTTTTTCACGAAAGTAGCAAAATAGTCAACCTGAAGCTTAAAACCGCCTTAAAAGAAGGGCTTACTCCGATCCTATGCATTGGCGAGACTTTGCAGGAAAGGGAAAGAGGGAAAACCGAAGAGGTGGTGGAAGATCAGCTAAAAGGAGCTTTTGAGGATCTTACCCCAGAGGATATCGGGAAGATAGTTTTGGCTTATGAGCCGGTCTGGGCAATCGGAACTGGCAAAACAGCTACTCCCAAGCAGGCCAATGATGTGCACCTTTTTATCCGTAGAAAGCTTGAAGAGAAGTATGGGCTGGAAATAGCGTCCAGGTTGAATATACTTTATGGAGGTTCGGTAAAGCCGGAGAATGCCAAAGATCTCTTGAAAGAGCAGGAGATAGACGGGGCTTTAGTCGGGGGAGCGAGCCTGGAAGTAGATTCTTTTGAGAAGATTGTCAGATCAGGTGTGGATTTGTAGTTTTCAAAAATCAATTTTATAGTTAAAGGAGGAGTTTTGTACGCATTTTTGATCCTGTTGCATATCCTTATCTGCGCAGGCCTAATCATCACGGTCCTTTTACAGTCAAGCAAAGGAGAAGGGCTGGCAGGTGCTTTTGGAGGTTCGGGAATAACCGGTGCGGTTTTCGGCGGGAGGGGTGCAGCAACATTCCTCTCCAGAGCCACCACGGTTTTAGCCATTGCCTTCTTCATAAGCTCTATAGCGCTCACTTTTATAACCCCATTAACCGGCTCCCGGACCAGCAGTGCCGGGAAAAGCGCAGTGAGCCAGGAAGCGCAGAAAGAAAGAACCCAGGGCTCTGTGCCTGCAACCAATATTCCTGGAACAACCCCTGCTCAGTCCCAGGCTCAGCCACAGACTCAGACCGAAAAAAAGGTTGAACTACCGCCTCCGCCTACATCCGGCGAGAAAAAGTAGTCTTCCTCCTTTAATTCGTGCTTCATTTCAGAAAGTTCATTGCGGAAGTGGTGGAATTGGCAGACACGCTATCTTGAGGGGGTAGTGGGGTGACCCGTGGGGGTTCAAGTCCCCCCTTCCGCAGTTTTTTATATAGAGTGCATCCATCTGGATGCTTTTTTTGTTTATAAGAATAGCGGAATATAAAGCCTCAAGGTCTTGAGACTTTAGCTTTATCTCTCGTTTGGTAAATCTGAAGTTGGTAGCCGCAGACTTCAGTCTGCGTTACATTAATACGCAAGCTGAAGTCCTAGGAGCGGATCCGTAGGACTTGAGGCTACCTTCTTTATCTATTTTTGTAAACCTGTCCGAGAAGCGGATCCATAGGAAAGGTTTACTCTCCAGAAAATATCAAAAACTGTTTACTTCAGGAAACACGACTTGTCTTAATTAAGCATATTAAGCTTGACATCAATTACTCAACTTTTTTAATTGATTACCAGACAGAGGATGAAACAGGGAGGAAAAATGACCCCAAAAGAGACTGGTCCTTATGAGAAAACTCTGTTTGCTGATTTCATCCGGGAGCTTTTGAATCGGCGGAATCTCTCTTTTCGAAGAGTAGCCAAGATCGGGCAGGATTTGGGGTTTGAGGTCTCAGCCAGCGCCATCTATAAAGCTATCCATAACTCCAGAAAATCCCCTTTAAAGCCGGAATATATAAATATGTTCGCCACTATCTTCAATCTGGATGAGAGGAAGATAATGGAGAAGGTGTTAGAGGATAAATACTCTGATTACTTCTTTGAAGATGTAGAGAAACCAGAAGAGCTTCTGACTCAGGTTCTCCAGTATGCCCGGGAAGGCAAGACCGATGAGGCGAAATATCTTTTGAGAAAATATGTCGAGTTCCTCAGAGATTTCAAAGAGATGGAGGGCTGGCAGAAAATCGAATATGAGCTGAATATAAAGTTCATCAACTCTCTTAAAGACCGGGGACGTTACCTGGCAGCTTTGGACCAGTGTTTTGTCTTGCTGGACTCTGGAGATTACAGTGTGGAAGAAAAAGATCCAGAAAGACTCAAGCAGGTGATCGACATATTGCATCTGATCACCTGTCTTTATTACCGGCTGAATCGAAAGACAGAGTTTCAGATCTTCTGCAATGCTGGTCTTCACTTAGCCCAGTACAGGCTCAAAGACCTGTTTCAAAAGCTGAGATTCGAGGCAGTGAAGGCAAATTTTCTATACGACAATAAGATGTACAAAGACTCCATCTCCTGTAATACCCAGATCGTAAAGAGCCTGAAAAAATATCTCCCAAAATTTAAATCCGGAGATAATAAATTATACAGGAAATGCCAGTGTAATTTAGCCTCAGCTTTGACTAACTTAGGATGGGGGCTGGTCGAGACTGCCAGGGAGAAAAAGGATATTTTAAAAGGAATGAAATGTGTTCAGAAAGGTTATAATATCGTTCAAAAAACAGACCACCTGAAATTGACCGCGCATATCCTTTTCTACTTAGCCCGGGCAAATTTAGCTTTAAAAGATTATGCAAAAGCCTCAGAGCTTTTTTTGAAATCGAAAACGATAGCAGACAAGGAAGGATTTACGGACCTGGTTGCTTTCAATCACTGGGGTCTGGGGATGACTTGTCAAGCTAAAGGTGATTTAAAGTCAGCAGAGCAGTATTTTCTCTTAGCAAAAACAGAATCTCAAAACTTAGAGGAGGATACCAAAGAGAAAAAAGAGTTAGAGGAATATCTTAATCAGAGGTTCAGGAATAAGGCAGGGAGTTAATAGATTTAAGAGGAGAGTAGTTCTGGTTTTTTTGAAGCAGAGGTTAGCAAGAGGGAAGAACAAAGCAGGTATGGTATCCATAGAGTATTGTACGGCTTATTTGAAAAAAATAAAATTACGCAGGGAACAGATGGAAATTTGACTTCTTAGGTGAAGCCCTTTCCTTTTGTTCCCTGTAACAGGGAGGCAAAAGGAGGTGAGGAGCTTGCCTAAGTCAAAAGTGATTGAAAAGCAGCACCTGCCTCAGAAGACCTTTTGGCATCCTTACGGTCTTCAGAGCTTGACCCCGGAGAAATTCATCAAGGTGGTCAATCTGATTTTAAAAGGGGAACATATTCTGCTGAGATTTAGTCGGGGAAAAAGACCAGAAGAGGAAGCAACTCATCTTGTAACTCCGGAAGAAGAATTACCTGGGATGGTGTCTTAAGAGATAGAGCCCATAAGCTAATGGAGTGTATCCGCCTGAGGGGGGACAGCTTTACCTGTAATCCATTTAAAGACGATAGGATGTTTCTGCCCCACAAATGCAGGTTACCCCCATAAGAGATAATAATCCTCCCCAAAGGAAATCTTTTTTTTCAATTAATAACAATTCCATCCGTATAATTTTAAAACCTTTTTAACCTATGAAGGAGGTGATTTATGAAAAAGGTTGGTTTAGTGATAAGTTTAATTTTCCTTTTCATCCTGCTGACTTTCACCTGGTCCTTTGCCCAGATGGAGATGGGTAAGGGTTGTAAGCATGAGGCTAAGGCGATGGGTGAGGAGATGATGCCCAAGGAGAAATGCGGACAGCATCAGGAAGGGATGATGTCGCATATGGGCTGCTGTAAAATGGGTTCTGGTATTATGGGTATGAGGATGTGCGGAATGATGGAAGGTGAGGAGGAAATGAGTGGTTGTAAAGCCGAATTTTTCCTCTGCTGTAAAAAGGACTTGGGTCTAACTGACAAGCAGGTGGAAGCTCTGAAGGGCATCAAAATGGGTTCTATTAAGAATGAAATCAAAATGGGATCTGACCTGAAAATAGCCCAGTTAGAGTTTAAATCTCTGATGGAGGATGAAAAAGCTACCCTGAAAGATATCGAGGCTAAGTTAAGAGCTGTGGAGAAACTGAAGGTCGATATGAAACTTTCTCACATTAAGGCTTTCAGAGAGGCAAAAGTCCTTTTGACTCCGGAGCAGAAAGAGAAGATGACGAAGTGCCACCAGGGGATGTAAAAGGCGTTCTTCAGATAAGTAGTAGAGGTAAAGTTTTAAAATTTTCGGCCAGGAAAAACCTGGCCGATTTTTTTTATAATAATTTTTTCGTAGCGCGACCCTTTTCCGATAATGGATCCGTAGGACAGGATCGCGAGTTGTAGTTGTAGGGACAGAACATCGTTCTGTCCATGGGTTTTGTAAAGCAGGCAAAGCTGGGGCAGGAGTTGAACTCCTGCCTCAGCGATAATTTTTCTGTAGGGGCAATTTCCAGATGGATCCATATGGACATGAATTGCCCCTACAGCTTTTCAGGTTCACCGAAGCTATACGGACAGGACACTGTCCTGTCCCTACAACAAGAAATATCTTTTTCAATCAGGATTTAAACAGTATATTATCTCAAGAAACTCTAAATGTTGAAAGGTCTGAAGTGCAGAAAACGATTTTAGGTAAAACCGGTTTAGAGGTGACCCGTTTGGGAATTGGCGCGGGTTATGGCCTTTCGGCGACCAATGTCATTTATGCCTTGGAGAAAGGGATAAATTTCTTTTTCTGGGCTCCTTTTTTGCCGGGATATATTCCGGTATCCTGGAATTTGAAAAAAATCCTGCCAGGTTATCGGGATAAAATCGTATTTGCCACAGCTACTTACTTCTGGAGCCTGCCCAATAGCTTTGAAAGGATTTTGCACCGGCACCTGAAATGGTCAGGCACAGATCAGATTGACATCTTCTTTTTAGGAATGATGAGGAAAATCCCGGATCAGAGAAAATTGGAAGAGCTTCTGAAACTTAAAGAAAAAGGGATGTTCAAATTCTTAGGTGTGTCAACTCATAAGAGAAAATTTGTTGAAGAGATAATGCGGAAATGGCCCGTGGATGTTTTGATGATAAGATATAATATGGCTCATCGAGGAGCAGAGCAGGATGTTTTTCATTTTCTGCCGGAGAAAGATAGAGCGGGAATTATCGGGTTTAATGCTACCAAACATAAAACATTACTCAGAAGTCCAAAGGGTTGGAAAGCAGATAAACCAGTTCCTACTGCCGGCGATTGTTACAGATTTGTACTGAGTAATCCTTCGGTGGATATGGTGCTGGCTGGTCCAAGGAGCAAAGAGCAGATTGATGAAGCAATAGCGGCAGTGGAAAAAGGTCCGCTTTCAGAAGAAGAATTGAAATGGATGAGAGAGTTCGGAGATTTGGTGCATAAGAAGGCATAGGGAAAATTCAAATTGAGAATATGGAATGCACCCAACGGTTTATTCAGCCGCCCGCCGGGTTCGCATTCCGACATTTTTCAACCCATACCCAACAACGTGAATTTCGCGCCGCCCACCATCCCGCCTAAAGTGTAGTTTTTCAGTATTTCGGTAACGGTTTATTATAAAAAATGCTCTAAGGAAGAAATTGGAAATAAGGTGGAGAACAATGAAATCGCAATCATATTTAAGAAGGTGTTGTTATTTAAAGAGATCTCGCGTAGGGGTGG
>JALHSU010000042.1 GCA_022865345.1 Candidatus Zixiibacteriota bacterium | reverse complement strand
GGGTCGAATATGAACTGACCAAATGGCTAACCGCAAGGATGGGAATGGAAAAAGAGTTCGGACGATTCGAAGATAAGTACCACTATCCTAATTCGGCTTTTTTCTACGAGAGCAAATTCCGTTTCTCCAGCCCGAGTTCTCGGGATTTCATCGGCCTGGGTGTGGGCTTCAAGTTCTCCAAGTTCCAGGTAGATGCTACTGTAGGAGAGGATAACTTCTTCGAAGGTACCTATTTGCTGAGCGGCATTCAGAGAAATCTGTTCGGAATTGTGTCTGCGGTTTTCACGTTCTAACTCCTACAGATAAAGGTATTAATGATCTCAGGGTGGAGAGCAAATCTCCACCCTGATTTTTTTGTGGGGGAGGGGTTAAGACGTAGTGCGAGGCCGTCAAGGTCTTGAGACTTTTAGCCTCGCTTTATATTTTGGCGACCCTAAAAGGGTCGCGATACGAAAAAAATGGAGGTCTGAAGACCTCCACAACTTTCCTGTGTAGCGGAAGGCTTCAGCCTTCCATTCTTATTGATATAAATGCCAGAGAAAAGTAGGTCGGGTTGCGGGAGCTACCCGACACGGATTTGTCGGGCAGTCTTTGACAGCCCGACCTACAGCTACGAAAAGCAATTAGTAGGGACAGGGCTTGTCCCTGTCCGAATTTTCGAAACGGACAGCCACACGGTTCGACAAGCTCACCGCCCTGAGCGAAGTCGAAGGAAGGGCTGTCCCCACATTATTGGCGACCCTGAAAGGGTAAGCGCTACGATCAAAAAAAATGGAGGTCTGAAGACTTCCACAACTTTCCTGTGTAGCGGAAGGCTTCAGCCTTCCATTCTTATTGATATAAATGCGAGGACAGAACAGTGTTCTGTCCCTACAAAAACTTCATTCTGCAGGGTATTCTACCTCGGCAAACCATTCCAGTTTTATCTCTTTGAATAGATTGTCCCTGGCTTCGCAATCGCCAAGGAAAGTCCACTCGCCTTGGTCTACATAGTCGCCTTTACCATATTTTTCCGCCATCTCAGTTAACCTTACAAAATTCTGATGATGCTCGGAAACCCTTAGCTCCGCATAATCTCTGGCACTCCAGGTGGAGATCAAAAACTGCCAGTCCGAAGCCTGTAACAGCAAAAGCTCCCTGGCGGCTTGTTTTAAGATTTTGAGGAGGTTCTCGTCTTGAGTATGCCTGAATTTCCGAGCCAAGCCCTGCATCTCACGTTCATCTTTATAAATATGTTTCCAGGTCCATTCGGTCCACTGGTTTAACCAGATGTAATGATAACCTCCTTCCCCCCAGGAGCCTTCAGGTATGGAGATCACCTGACTGGGTTTGGCTTCATCTAAGAATTTTGAACAGGTGGTTAATTCCAATTCCGGGTCGTCCGCAATGTATTTCAATACCAGTTTTAAAAACTGGGTTCCCTCAAACCACCAGTGTCCAAAAAGCTCAGCGTCATAAGGTGCGCAGACTATTCCCTTTTTTCCTAACTTCTGACGATATTCGCTCAAAAGTCTCTTGACTATTCCCTTATAATGGCTTGCATTTTCCGGCACCCGTGCCTGGGCATCTTTGGGATAATATTCCCATTTATCTGCCAGGTCACTTTTGGCTGAAGTCACCTTCCAGT
>JALHSU010000041.1 GCA_022865345.1 Candidatus Zixiibacteriota bacterium | reverse complement strand
CAATTGACAACAACCGCTTCCTTGCAGACCCGAACAACTTCGTTAATCCTGCTCACAGAAGTATGGGAGTCAGGGTTCCTGGACTGTTCGGTGATAACAACTGGAAGACTCTTGGCCAATAACTGAACCTGAAATTGTAACTGATAAATCCTCTCCCCTGCGGGGGAGAGGATTTTTTTTGTTCACCATTTTACTTGTAGAGGATGGGCTTGTCCCCTCCCTTCCACTTTCACGCCTCCCCGATGGGTGGCACCCTCAAACTTGTTTGAGGGTGAAAGATGCGGAGACCTCTGAAAAAGTAGAGGGATACGGTCGGGCAAGGTGCCCGACCTACGAGGATTCCACACCTCCCCGAGGCTACGTTTCTTTCTTTTCCACAATTTCGGGCGACCATCCTTTTAAGTCTGGATTTCGCTTTGCTCAACGAGGGTCGCCCCTACAGAGTAAAGAATAGGTAGCCCCATGTTGCCTCAACATGGGGCTAAATCAATTATCCCACTCCTGCGGATCCATTCACAGGACTTGCCCGCAAGGTGGGATTACCAAGTCAGATTGGTAGGGGCGTAATGCCTTATGCCCCTACAAAAACAATTATGTCATTGCGAGTCCGTAGGGCGAAGCCCCGCCAGAGGCTGGACTTCGTCGGTCCGCCAAAGGGAGGGACTCCTCGCGATGACAATCTCTCAGAGACGCATAATTATGCGTCTCTACGGCAAGGAACAGACAAGATGTCTGTTCCACTATGTGGTGGCAGTGTGGCACCCTCAAACTTGTTTGAGGGTGATGCAGGCTAGTAAATCAATCATGGTCCCGCCTTTGGCGGGACTGCTTTCTGTGGTGTCAGGAGTTACCTCCTGACACATGCTTACGCTCAGGGGTAGCTCCTCACCGGTTCCAGCTGATTAATAAGAGAGACGCATTCTATGCGTCTCTACATACTTATATCATTTTTTGATTGACAATCATCTTTGTGGATATTAACTTTTGAAAAATTTTATCCGGGTCCAGATAGACGTGTCAGGAGCAGCTCCTGACAGAACAGAAGAAAGGAGTATCCTATGTGGGCTTTGAAAATTCTTTTAATCTTAGTGATAATTATGCTTTTGATCGGCTTTTCCATTTATAACTCCGGGGAATACGTCTCGGTTAACCTTTTCGGGTACCAGTATTCTGCTGTGCCTATGATCATAATCGCTTACTGGTCTTTAGTGATCGGGATGTTCATCTCCTTCCTTCTGGGGATAACTTACTATCTTCGAATTCAGGATGAGCTAAGAGAACAGAGAAAAGAGAATAAAAGGATGATGGAAGAAATCACCGCGCTCAGAAATATTCCGTTGGAGGAAGAAAAAACGTAAGAAAGGATATAAGGATTAAGAAAAGCAAGTAGCAGGTAGCTTGTAGCAGGGAGCAAGACCAAAGACGAAACTGATGGTACAACTGGACGGAATGAAATCATGAGCAGAAAAGGGGATTCAAGGGGCCTAGAAAGATAAGGTTCAAAGGAGAAAAGACAAATCCGATAAACTAATAGCGAATATCGAGTACCGAATAGCAAATAGCGAATACCAAAACGGAGGTTAGGTGAATTCCACTCATATACTTATAATCTTTGCAGTTAGCTTTATCATTCTGCTCATT
>JALHSU010000040.1 GCA_022865345.1 Candidatus Zixiibacteriota bacterium | reverse complement strand
ATGATCGGCAAAACAATTTCGCATTACAAGATTTTAGAAAAGCTGGGTGAAGGTGGAATGGGTGTGGTCTATAAAGCCCAGGATACCAAGCTGGATAGAATTGTAGCTTTAAAGTTTCTGCCCAAGCATCTCTTATGCGATCAAGAAGCCAAGACCAGGTTTGAGCATGAAGCCAAAGCCGCCTCTTCCCTGAATCATCCGAACATAACTACAATTCATGAGATTGATGAATTTGAAGGTGAATGTTTTATAGCAATGGAATATGTTGAGGGGAACTCCTTAAAAGAGCTAATCGAGGAAAAGACATTCACCATAGAAAAGGTTTTGAACATAGCCATCCAGGTAGCAGAGGGCTTAAATGCTGCTCATAAGAAAGGTATAGTTCATCGGGACATTAAGTCAGATAATATAATGCTTACGGCTGAAGGCTTGGTTAAGATAATGGATTTTGGTCTGGCAAAGCTCAGAGGAGTTAGCAGAGTTACTAAGGAAGGAACAACTCTTGGGACTCTATCTTATATGTCACCTGAACAGATTCACGGGATAGAAGTTGACCAGAGGTCAGATATTTTCTCATTTGGGGTGGTTTTATATGAGATGATAACCAGTCAGCTTCCATTTAAGGGAGAGCATGAAGCCGCCATAATCTATTCCATTCTTAATGAGACACCAGAGCCATTGGCGAGATATAAAGCGAATGTTCCAGAAGGATTGCAGATGGCTGTTAATAAAGCATTGGAGAAGAACAGGGAGATGCGATACCAGCATGTGGATGACCTTTCCGCTGATTTAAGAAGGGTCAAGACGGAAGTGGAAGCGGAACTGACGAAGACGCTGGAAACTTCAAAGAAGCTTATGCCTTCTATCGCCGTGCTGCCATTTACCAATTTGAGCGCCGATAAAGAGCAGGAGTATTTCTGTGATGGCATGGCTGAAGAGATTATCAATGCTTTAACGCAGGTAGAAGGTTTGCGTGTGGTTGCCCGAACTTCTGCTTTCTCCTTTAAAGGCAAAGACATAGATATACGTGAAATCGGCAGGAAATTAAGCGTGGAAACATTGCTGGAAGGCAGTGTGCGTAAGGCAGGAAATAGACTAAGGATAACTGCACAACTGGTAAATGTGGCTGATGGTTACCACCTTTGGTCAGAGCGATATGATCGAGAGATGGAGGATGTATTTGCGATTCAGGAAGAGATCTCTTTGTCAATTGTGAATAAGTTAAAAGTGAATCTTTTAAAAGAAGAGAAAGCTAAACTGGAAAAGCGTTACACCGATGATCCGGAAGCTTATAACCTTTATTTGAAAGGTCGTTACTTCTGGTTCAGACGCTATGAAGGTGGACTGCAAAAAGCAGTTGAATGCTTCCAGCAAGCCATTGACAAAGACCCGCTGTACGCACTGGCGTATGCAGGAATCGCTGACTGCTATAATCAATTTGGACTCTGGGCGTTCCTTCCTCCAAAAGAGGCTTATCCCAAAGCAAAGGTTGCTTGCGCTAAGGCCTTGGAAATAGATGACACACTTGCCGAAGCCTATGCCTCGCTGGGCTGGACTAAAATGTTCTACGATTGGGACTGGGCAGAGGCTGAAAAAGCATACAAGCGGGCCATAGAGCTCAACCCCAATTATGCTGTAGCCCACTATTATTATGGTCTGTATCTGGCGATAACTGGGCATGTTGTTGAAGCAATCGCTGAGATGGAAAAAAGTGTGGAGTTAGACCCGCTTTGCCTGGTTCATAATGCGGTTTTAGGGTTTGTCCTTTACTTGGGACGTCGGTACGATGAAGCCATTGAACAGCTCCACAAAACTCTCGAAATGGACCCAAACTTTGCCGTAACATGTCTTTTCCTTGGATTATCTTATATGGGGAAAGAGAGATGGGAAGAAGCGATTGCTTCTTTGAAAAAATTTGCCAGTCTCTGGCAAGGTATTCCATTCCCAATTGGGTTCCTCGGACTTGCTTATGGTATGTCTGGGCGAGATAATGAAGCACTAAGCCTGCTCGACCAATTGAACGAGATTTCCCAGCAAAGATATGTTTCGTCCTTATACAAGGCATTGATCTACGCAGGGCTGGGCAAAAAGGATCAAGTATTTGAATATCTGGATAAGGCTTATAATGAGCGAGAATCCTGGATGGTTTCACTCAAAGCTGCTCCCTATATGGATACCTTGCGTTCTGATCCTCGATCTAAGGCACTACTTGGGAAAATGGGATTGGAAAAATGATCGGCAAAACAATTTCGCATTACAAGATTTTAGAAAAGCTGGGTGAAGGTGGAATGGGTGTGGTCTATAAAGCCCAGGATACCAAGCTGGATAGAATTGTAGCTTTAAAGTTTCTGCCCAAGCATCTCTTATGCGAT
>JALHSU010000039.1 GCA_022865345.1 Candidatus Zixiibacteriota bacterium | reverse complement strand
CGGTACGATTGGAAACCAAAAAATCCCAGGAGGAGTTTATGAGATCAAATGTTAAGATTTTCTTCTTTACTTTGTTGATCTTATTTCTTTCTTTTTTAGTACCTTCAGCCCAGCAGAATAGCCCCAAATCCAAAATATCTTCAGAGTCTGATAGCCTTATTACAGCTCGTCCAACTGGTCTTAAAACCGAGGAGAATCCCCCAATTACTGTCACGCGTCCGAGCATCAGAGAAGACAGTATACCACTGCCCATAATTAAGGCAGCCCTGGACCGCAAAGAAATCCCCTTGGATAAGGAGCGATTTAGATCATTTCTTGACAGTATAAGGGTACGCAAAGATTCTGAATCAGCCGAACCACCACCCGTGGAGCAAGGAACATATCAAATACCAACAGCAGTATTCGAATCCCGAATACCGGAGTGCAAGATATTTCTCAAAGCCAGGGAGTTCGCACCAGTGATAGGCCTTAGCCAGGTATTAGCCTCTCAACCCAAAGCCGGAAGAACCCATTTGATGATTCAATTCTATGACATCCCCAGTGATGCAGATATACGGACAATGGAAAGCCATGGGGTCATCCTCTTGGATTACATTCCGAATTACACTTATTATGCTTCAGTACCTGCAGCTGATAGTGAACTGTTGAGCCTGCCTATGGTGAGATCAGTCTGTGAAATAGAGTCAAATGACAAAATTTCTCCCAATATTAGAGATTATGGAATAGGTGATTGGGCAAGAGACACTAACGGCAACGTAAAGCTTAACGTGATATTCTTTGGAGATGTTTCCAAACTGGTTGCACTAAGTGTCGCAGAAAGATATGGCAGAGTTATTTCTTCTTCAGATATAGGAAATCTGTTCGTAATAAGTATCCCGGAAACGTCTATAGGCGACTTGGTGAATGAAAGCGATGTGCAGTGGGTTGAGCAAGTGGCAGCCGGAAACATGGAACTGCTTGACCAGGTTCGTGGAGCGACAGGTGCTGAAACTGTCCAGGCAGCTCCAGGAGATGAGGCACTTGACGATCCAACACCCTGCCTTACATATAAAGAGATATACTCTACCGTTCCTGGAAATAAATATTGGGAAATGGCAGGAACTTCAATGGCTGCTCCAGTGGTTTCAGGAGCCTTGGGTCTGATGAAGCAGCAATTTAATAAATTAGGTTACGGGGAGATAAAACCTCACACCTTTAAAGCAATATTGGTACAAAGCGCGGATGATGTGGGAAACCCAGGCTCTGGCTACAGCTATGGTCACGGAAATCTTAACCTGAAAACAGCAATTGATTTGATAATCAACAATTATCCTAAAAACGATTTAATTAGAGTTGGGACTGTCGCTGATGATGAGACTGATAATTATTACATGAATGTTCCTTCAGGTGTTAACAAGTTGCGGGTTACTCTTGTATGGGATGATATTGAGGGAACACCTGCGGCAGCAAAAGAGCTTGTCAATGATCTTGACCTTCTACTTACAGATCCTAATGGTGTTAATCATTATGCATACCGCCTTGATAAGGATAATCCTGGAGCCAATGCTACTAAGGGATTCAACAGCCTTGATAATGTAGAAGTGGTTGAGGTTGATAATCCTGTGGCTGGACACTGGACGATAAGAGTTTGGGGATGGATTGTTACTGGCACAGAGGAATACACAGTGGTAGCTCCTTATGAGGATGTTAAGTGTGGAGACTATTTATATCAAAACACAGAGTTGACTTATGATTTAGACTGCGATTCTAGTCAAGACGGATTAAACCTCAATGCTGACAACATAACCCTTGACTGCAAAGGCCACAAGATTAGAGGAAACTATAATGGAAGTTATTGGAGTTTGGATTATGAACAACAAAGGAAATACAATACGCAACTGCGAGATTACTAACTTCGACGAGGGAATATATATCGATAATTCCGACAACAATACAGTCTACTCATGCACTGTTGATTCTAATGCATTTGATGGTATATACCTTACAACTGGTTCTGACAATAATAATATACTGTACTCTTCAATACAGTCAAATGGTTGGTACTTAGGTAGTGCAGGAGTTTACATAACCACGAACTCTTCCTCAAATATCTTATTCGCAAACGACCTTACCAACAACCCAGAAGTTGGTTTAAAAATCGATCATAGCTCTATTCGGAATGTCGTGGAATTGAATAGCTTTAGTAATGACAAGAGAGCTGTGGTCATAGATAGTTCCGGCCAAAACAGCGTGATTTCCAATATGATGGAAAATAACAGCTTCTACGGGATTTTATCCTCTCGTGCGACGGGCGACGACTACAGTCGCAATCTTTTACATAACAACACGTATGGTATCAGACTATGGAGTTCTGGAAGTAACAACAGGATAACGGAAAACAAGATCAATAATCATCTCAATTATGGTATATACATTTATAACACCGACAGTGGTGAAGTAAGACATAATCTAATTGATAATACCTCTTTTGGTATTTATTTCAATCATGCTTATAATTGGAAGGCAATTGCTGATACCATCGAGAATTGCAAAAACTACGGAATATATATGGAATCCGATACCGACGTTCGAATAGATAGCAACTACATCTGCTCAAATAAAGAAGATATCAGGGATTTAAATTCAAGCTCTGGAGATAACAATAATTGTCAATTCGTATACAACTGGGCTGATGATGGAGAAGCCGAAGGTTGTACTCATAGTTGTCTGCTTTGTGGTGATGTAATTCAAGATTCTAATATAAATGTCACTGATGTGGTCTATCTTGTTAACTACCTGTTTAAGGGCGGTCCCGCTCCTTTATGCCCACCGAGTCCGTACCTCGATTGCGCGGATGCTAATGGTGATGAAACTGTAAGTGTCGCTGATGTAATCTATCTTATAAACTATCTCTTCAAAGGTGGTCCAAGACCTGTTTGTTAAGAGTCAGAGAAGATTATTACAACCCAAGGGGACAGACATTTGTGTGCTGTCCCTTCGTCCTTTTTTCCAACCTGAAAATATCCTGTCGCCCTGTGCCCTTCCAGAGGGATAGTTTAGTCACCCACCATCTCACTCACAACATCTTACCCAAGAATACAGTGAGTAGCGCGGTGGGGTTAATTTTTTCCCCCATCTTCTCGCTCAATTCCTAATAAGAGTAATATCAAAAAATCCCACGCCCCCTGAATTTTTCTATTGCAAAAGTTTTTTTAAGCTTTAGATTTAGGGTCAAGTAAAAAAGCTTAGTCTAAAAGAGAGGTATAAAATATGGCTGGAATAAAAAGATGTCTTGGCAGAGAGGTCCTGGATTCCAGGGGGAATCCCACAGTGGAGGTGGAAGTTGAACTGCGAAACGGAGCAATGGGAAGAGCCATTGTCCCGTCTGGTGCTTCGACCGGTGTACACGAGGCATTAGAGTTAAGGGATGGGGATAAGACCAGATATTTAGGCAAAGGGGTCAGGCAGGCGGTGGAGAATGTCAATAAAAAAATTGCCCCGAAACTTGTCCGCTCAAAATTAAACCCGTTTGACCAGAGGAAGCTGGACAAGTTCCTCCTGGATTTGGACGGGACTGAAAACAAAAGGAACTTAGGCGCGAATGCTATTCTTGGCGTCTCCTTAGCGGTGGCTAAAGCCTGTGCTTTCTCCAAGAAGATTCCTTTATATGAATATATCGGAGGGAAAAAGGCAAAGCTCCTTCCGGTTCCACAGATGAATATCCTGAACGGTGGTCAACATGCAGATAATAATCTGGACATTCAGGAGTTTATG
>JALHSU010000038.1 GCA_022865345.1 Candidatus Zixiibacteriota bacterium | reverse complement strand
TTAGCTCCGGGTGCTGTGCACATGGAGAAGTACATTAAGTGGGGTTATCCTGCTGCAATTGCTCAAGGTGGAGATGCGGCCTGGAGACACTTCCTGTTCAACGTACTGCATCAGGAAGGTTACTACCGCGGTGATGTGACCAAGAACGGGAAGCTTGAAGTAGCGGATGTCATCTACCTGGTCAACTACCTGTTCAAGGGCGGACCCAAGCCGATAGAGTTCGTGGATCAGGGAAATGTCAACAACGATGCCAACACCAACGTTGCTGACGTGATCTACATCGTCAACTACCTGTTCAAAGGTGGACCAGCTCCAATTGACAACAACCGCTTCCTTGCAGACCCGAACAACTTCGTTAATCCTGCTCACAGAAGTATGGGAGTCAGGGTTCCTGGACTGTTCGGTGATAACAACTGGAAGACTCTTGGCCAATAACTGAACCTGAAATTGTTCGACAAGCTCACTATCCTGTCTTCGACTCCGAGGTCGCTCAGACTCGAGGAGAGCAAAGTCGAAGGATAGAAACGGATAAAATCCCTTCCGCCTACGGCGGGAGGGATTTTTTTATTAAGAGTAGGGGCTAAGATTTATGTAGATAAAGCCTGGCAGAGAGATTTCTGAAAAAATCAAATAACTAGAGAAAGAATTGGAGTGTAAAGCTTTAGCTTTACCATCGATTCATTGAAAATAAGCAAATTCGTTTGGCAAACCTGAAGGTTCGCACTCCAAAACTTCTTTTTCTGAACTCCTGCGGTTGGGTGGCACCCTCAAACTGGTTTGAGGGTGAGAGATGCGGAGACCTCAGAAAAAGTAGAGGGATGGTCGGGCAAGGTGCCCGACCTACGAGGATTCCACACCTCCCCGACGCTACTTCTATTTTGGGTAATGAGACGCATTCAATGCGTCTCTACTACATCTTAGGCGACTCTGTCCTACCCTACGGGGGCTTGCTCCAGATTCGTCATCAGAAAAAGGGTCGCGCTACAATCTATAATTGAGGATTTATTTCAGATAAAAAGAAATCAACCGGTAGGAAGTTCCCTGACCCCCTTCTCATCAACCAGGAACAGAACTTTCTTTAATCTTTTGCTCTTTTGCCTGGTAATTCTCGCTCTTCGAGGGATGTTATCATCCCGAGCAAATAAGGCGGGGAATAATGGGAATGAGAACATCCCCTTTAAGCTTAAAAAAAGATCAACCCGCAGGTAGTTCCCTTACCTCCTTGTCATCCATCAAAAACAGAACCTTCTTTAATCTTTTAGTTTTCTGCCTGGTGATTTTGTATGCTTTCTTAATTCTCTCCTCAGCCTTTTTCCCTTTTTCGAAATCGTTTGCCAGGATTTTTGCCAGCTCCTCATTCTTTTTTACTGAATCACCGATTTTCTTTTTTATCAAAATCGCCACATCCAGATCCACATCTGAGTCAAGCTTTTCCCTGCCTGCGCCTAACTCCACTGCCGCCAGCCCTATTTCTTTTGTTTCTATGGTATTGACGTAGCCTTCCCCCTCAGATTTAACTTCGATTTGATAATTCGTCTTGGGAAAAAGGGAATAATCTTCGATTATCTCTGGGTCCCCTCCCTGCTGGGATACCAGTTGTCTGAATTTGTCCAGGCCTTCGCCATTTCTGATTCTTTCTGAAAGCAGCTCTTTTGCCTGGTGAAAATCATGAGCTTTTCCAGCCAGGATCAGCATATAGGAGCCCAGAGTTAAGGTAACTTCCAGGATATCGTCAGGTCCTTTACCCTTCAGGGTTTCTATCGCTTCTATAACCTCTACTGAATTCCCCACTGCGTTTCCTAAAGGCTCGTTCATATCGGTGAGCAGGGCTATTGCCTTTCTTCCGGCCTTCTTGCTCACCTTGATCAGGTTCCTGGCTAATGTCACAGCAGTCTCTTTAGATTGCATAAAAGCGCCATTCCCCATCTTCACGTCAAACACGAGCGCATCAGCACCTGAGGCAAGCTTTTTGCTCAGGATACTGGCAGTAATCAGTGGAATCGACTGAACCGTTTCGGTGACATCCCTTAAAGCATATATTTCCCTGTCTGCTGGTACTAATTCCCTTGTCTGCCCCATAATCGAAACCCGGGTATGCTTTAAGTCTTCTATGAATTCTTCTATGGAAAGGGCCGTTTTGAAGCCTGGTATGGACTCCAGTTTATCCAGGGTTCCACCAGTGTGACCCAGACCTCTCCCGGAGACCATAGGTACAGTGATACCACAGGAGGCAACCAGGGGAGCTAAGATCAAGGAGACCTTATCTCCTACTCCGCCGGTGCTGTGCTTGTCTACTTTTACGCCGGGAATAAACCCCAGATCCAAGATCTTGCCTGAATTCAGCATACACCAAGTTAGTTCCTCTGTTTCCTCTAAATCCATTCCCCGGATGAAAACTGCCATAAGAAAGGCAGACATCTGATAATCGGGAATTGCTCCGGAAAGATAACCTGAGAGGATAAACTCGATTTCCTGCCGGGTCAGTTTCCCACCATCCCTTTTTCTGGCTATGATTTCAGATGTGATCATAAAGTCCCCTTTTGTTTTAGAGGTTTACACCACCATTGTGCCTGATGTCTTACGCCTTTTAAACTCTTATGCTTTTAGATATTCCTCCATTATCTTCAAGGAGGCAGAGGTGCCTATCCTATTTGCACCCGCCTGGATAAGCTGTAAAGTTTTTTGATAATCCCTGATTAAGCCTGAGGCTTTGACTCCGAAATCTTTCCCGACGGTTTTCCTCAACAAAGCCACATCCTCCACCGTAGCTCCTCCAGGTCCCCAACCCGTTGAGGTTTTGACAAAATGTGCTCCTGACTCTTTCACTATCTGTGCCCCTTTTATTTTCTCCTCCTCTGTTAAAACTGAGGTCTCCAGAATAACTTTCAGGATTTTACCCTCGTCCATGCCTTTCAAAATTGATTTTATCTCCTTTTCTGCGTACTTATAATCTCCAGACTTCAAAGCCCCCACATTTATAACCATATCGATCTCCGCAGCCCCATCTCTACAGGCTAATTCCGCCTCCTTTACCTTTAAATCTGACCTGTTTGCACCCAAAGGAAATCCTGAGACTGAGCATACCTTTACCTTGGAGCCTTTGAGCTCTTCGGCAGCCAGTTTGACATAACAGGGGTTCACACAGACCGTACGAAATCCATATTTTATCCCTTCCTGGCAAAGCCTTTTTATGTCCGCCGGCGTGGCTTCAGGTTTCAGATTGGTATGATCTATTAGAGGTGCTAAGTTTATTCGGGTCATATTCTTCTCTATTTGAGACTCCTATTTCTTTGTTTTCTTTTTTTCATATTTAAAAGGGTGAGGCAGAAGTTGTTTTAGAGTATATTTTTTTACTTTCCCTCTCAAATTCGCGCAGACAACCTCAAGCTCAGGTGAGAACTCGAACAAAGC
>JALHSU010000037.1 GCA_022865345.1 Candidatus Zixiibacteriota bacterium | reverse complement strand
TTTGCTTTTAGAAAAAGCCAGAGAGCGCAAAAGAGGTTTACAGACTGCGGACGAGGCAGCCAGATTACTTTTGGAAACAAGGAATATCGAAGATAACCTCCCCGCATTATCCCAGATCTTCAAAAAGGTTTTTGAATTCGACTACCTCTCCTTATCTTTAATCGAAGGCTCGGGCAAGAATGTGAAAAAGATCAGCTTAGGGACTGGAGAAAACCTGCTCTTAGATGTAAAACCTAATCTGCCGGTATATGGAACCTCGGTCGGCTGGGTGATCGACTCAGGTGAGCCTCTGATTGAATCAGACCTGGAGAAAAAGGGTCTGTACGAGGATGATCTTTCGAAGCTTTTAAGGATCCGCTCCAAAATCGTAGTTCCCTTAAAGGTCAAAGGGAATGTAGCTGGCACCTTAACCCTGGGAAGCAAGAGGGCACAACTTTACAATCCAAAATATGCAAAAAAGCTGAGCCTTTTTTCCTCTCTTTTTTCACTTCATCTGCAGCAAAGGAGTTTGAGGGATTCACTGACGCAGGAGCAAAGATATTTCCAGACTTTTTCCAGACATTTTCTGGAATTTCTAAATCATAAAGATTTCAAAGGATATTTAGATGGATTAACTGAGGATTTAACTCATATCCTTCCGACCAGCTTCTGCCGGATCTCCTTTTTGGATCCCGAGAAAAAGGCTCTGGAAACCTTTTCCAGCTACAAAAGACGGGAGGAGATCTCCCTTTCACCCTACAACTTTCAACCTTTGGAGGCTTTGCCCTGGCACCGGTTAGCTTTAGAGACTAAAAAACCGATGCTGATCAATCAGGACGACCCGGAAAGCACTATATCAAAAGAGGAGGCAAAACTTTCCTTAGCCCCGGATGTGAAATCCGCACTGCTTCTGCCTCTCTTGGATAAGGAGCAGATAGTGGGGATGATCTCTTTGGGAGAGATGAGGAGCTGGGAGCGCAGGCCCATCAGAAGAAAAGAGATAGATTTCATGGAGAAAATCGCAACTGAGATCAGCCTTGCTCGCAAGCATAATTTGCCTGGAGAAGTTTTCCCGGCCCCAAGGGCACCTTATGCGGATAGGAAAATGTCTGATTTAGGATTGCAGGTCAACAATTCGCTGACCTCGATAATCGGTTCATTGGAACTTTTGAATCTGAGGAGAGATTTAACCGAAGAGAAAAAGGAAAGGTATCTTCAGATAATAGAAAAAGGAGCCTTGCGGATAAAAGAGAATATGGAGAGGTTTTTTAATCAGCCGGATTCTGTATTGATCGAGAAATAGACAGAGCCGACCTCTTAATAAACAGAAAGAGAGTCTCTGTTTCATCCTGGGTAGGGGCAATTCATGTCCATTTGGATCCATCTGGAAATTGCCCCTGCAAAAAATCAAGAAAGTCAGATATTTTTCCGAAAAGAAATATAACAGGGAGGTTCTAAAGTATCAGGATTTTTCTGGATGGGAATAAAAAATTGGAGGTGAGGTGGCTCAATACCCCGAAGAGCTAAATCAGGAAAATTTTATAAACGAGCAAGATAAAACTGAAAATAGGTTTAGAATATTGGTGGTGGATGATGATGAGAATGTCAGAGAGGTTTTGGCTGACCTTCTGCTGTTAGAGGGACACGAGGTCCTTTTAGCTGAGGATGGCGAAAAAGCCCTTTTGATTTTCGAGCAGGAAAAGCCGGATTTGATCATTACTGACCTGGGAATGCCCGGCATCTCCGGCTGGGAGGTCTCCCAGAAAGTCAAAACTATGCAACCATTCATAAAGGTCATAGTCATCTCCGGCTGGGGAGCAACTCTGGAAAAAGACCAGCTGGAAAGGAATTTCGTGGACCAGGTTCTGCCCAAGCCGTTTCATCTGGAGCAGGTCAAAAATACCATTGCCCAGGTGATGTCGAAGTTGTAGCGGAAGGCCGCCAGGGTCTTGTCCACAGGATCCCGGCGAAGACTTCAGCCTTCCATTTTTTTTAAAAACTGGAAACCTGAAGGTTTCCACTACACCTTTTTGTAGGGGCGGGGTTACCCCGCCCCTACATTTTTTTTTGAGAGCAATGTAGTAAAGTCAGTGAGCAGGAGAGCAGGATTACTGACAAAGAGAACTTGACTTTTCAGAGGGAAACAAGTAAAATAAACCACGAAGCTACACAGGGAGGCTTTTTGCGATTCTGGTTAAAGAGAAGTTGGGATTTTAAGATTTGTAGGGACGAGGTTTCCTCGCCCTGTCTGAGTTATGGAAACCTGAAGGGTTCCGCTACAAAGAAATTTATGGTGCGGGTCACCAGGATTCCGCCAAAGGCTGAAAAATCCATTTTCCGCACCAACGAGTAAGTCAGAATTTTAATTAACTGTAGGGGGACGGTCCTGCCAACGGCGGGATACCCCTACGGTTCGAAAGGTAGATATGCTGATTGACGCTCACGCACATCTGGACAGGTATGAAGACAAGCTGGAATCCGCCTTAGAAGAGATAAATCAGAACCGGATTTTTACCCTGAGCAATTCCATGGATTTGCCTTCGTATGAGGAGAACCTGAACATAGGAAAAAAATGTGAACTGGTTCTGCCGACTTTCGGCATACATCCCTGGAATGCACCTGAATATGCTGACCAACTGGAGGATTTAAAGGAGGTAATAGAACAGACTCCGATCATCGGTGAAATTGGATTAGATTACCACTCTGCTGAATATGCTTATCAATTCTCAGCACAGAGAAAGGTGTTCGAGTTCTTTCTTGAAAAAGCAAAAGAGCAGAATAAAATCGTGAATTTGCACACCAGAGGAGCTGAAAAAGAAGTCCTGGTTCTGCTAAAAGAATATGAGATTCAAAGAGCCATTATTCACTGGTATTCTGGTCCGTTAGAGATACTTGATAAATTAGTCGACGAAGGAACATATTTCACTATCGGAGTTGAAATTTTAGATTCAGAGCATATAAAGACTATTGCCCAAAGGCTGCCAATGGATCGACTGCTCACTGAAACGGACAATCCTGGAGGACAGATGTGGGTAAAAGGAATACTCGGAATGCCCTCGGTGATAAAAGAGGTAATTCAGGTTTCAGCAGAAGTGAAGAACACCACTGAGCAAGTGATTATTCAGACAGTCGAGACAAATTTCGCAAGGCTAATCCAGGATGACCCACGACTGTCAGAAATCAATGCGAAGTTTTTCAAAAAAATGGTTAGCAATACCTGAAATTTGTAGGGGCGAACCTCTGTGTTCGTTATTTGTTAGATATAAGGGCGAGGTTCCCTCACATTTTTTTATTCTGAAAGAGTATATGGATTGGTAAAACAGGCATCCTTGCCTGTTTCTTTTGTCCCATCTCCTTTTTAAGGAGAGAGGTTTTATAAAACGCTCACGAACAACGAATCCCGGTCACGTCTTTTTTCCCCCATCTTCCTTCTTCCTTTGTTTCCTTTCCTTGACCACTCGACTCCTTGAATCCTCGAATCTTTTTCCTTTCTCATTTTATCCTTTTCTTCATCGCCTCATACTCATCCTTATAAAAAGGCAGCTCCTTTGTTTTTTCCCCGAATCCTGTAATCTCTTTGGCAACTCTGGCAATCCTCTCCTTGGTAGCAGGGTGGGATGCGGATAACTTTTCAAAGAATGTGGGCTCTTTATCGCTGAGCTTATCTAATTTTCCCAAAAGCTCTGCCATCCCTTCTGGATTGTAACCTGCTTTCTCCATATAAAAAGTCCCGAACTGGTCTGCCTCAAACTCGTTATCCCGGCTGTAGCCCTGGAGGATGATTCCTATGGAGGTTGAAACCAAATCCTGGCTAAGCTGACTGCTTGAGCCAAGGGCAATCGATAAAACCACCTGTACTCCCAGGACCTGCTGTAACTTTTTTACACCATGTCTTGCCACCACGTGGCTTATCTCGTGCGACAAAACCCCGGCTAACTCTGCTTCGTCGTCTAAAATTTTCAAAAGGCCGGAATAAACGTAGATATATCCGCCTGGAGTGGCAAATGCATTGATTTCCTTGGATTCCAAGACCTTGAAATGAAAAGGAAGATCTTTTCGGTCTGAGACATGAGCGATTTTCTGGCCCACGCCGTTCACGTAATCCTGCACTTCAGTATCAGGCAGAACTTTTTCCTCAGATTCCACTTGTGTCGACATTTTCTGGCCAATCGAGATCTCCTCATTGGAGGAGATCAGGATCAAGCTTTTTCTTCCGCCCGGACCAGTTGTGGCACAACTCAAGAAAAGCAAAAATACTATCCAAAGACCAATCCTTTTCATTTTTTTCTCCTTTATGTATTTATATATATTTTTTTAAAATATTTAATACTTAAATACATATCTGTAAATATATATAAAATAATAATTATAAATAAATATAAAATATATAAATAAAAATATTTACAAAAGATTTTTGTTTTAAAGAAATAATTTTTGTAGCAAATTTGTTTTGTAGGGACGTATTGCCATACGCCATTTCATTTTCTTGTAGGGGCGAGGTTTCCTCGCCCGATGATTGAGGTGAAAGACGCATTCAATGCGTCTCTACAATCCCCTCTCCTTTTAGCCGATAAAAGCCTTACGGCTCGTAGAGGAGAGGGTCAGGGTGAGGTTCCTTTGAACTTTTAAACCTTTGAACCCTTGAACCTTTTTTTATCCCGCTCCTCCACCAGAGCCTCCTCCCCCGCCTCCACCGCCCCCAGATGCTCCGCCCCCGGTCCCGGTTGCTGAGCTCATCGTGCTCGTAGCTGCGCTCATCAGGGAGGATAAGCTTTCTGCAAAACCAGCAGGAGAAAAATCAGAAGGTGCACCGCTGTAGACGTACCAGGGTATGATCTGATTCCTCTGTTCTGCTGGAATCATCTCTGCCAGGTTCTGGATGACCTTGCTGGACAGACCCAGGACCATTCCGTAGACCATAAATTTCCCTAAGTTCTCCTGCAGAGAATGACTTACTGACTCTCTGAAGTAATACTTTTTTAAATATTTCTTCAATCCCATCCATTTTTTGGCTACCAGCTCGTATTCCGGACTTCTTCTTGGAATTGTAAAAGACAAAATCATCAAAAGTGCACCGAAGACCCCGGGCATAAATGCCCATTCTTCAATTAAGAAAACTGATAAGATTGTCACACCTAAAAGAACAAAACTGAAAATCAGAACCTTGTTCCTTGCCTTTAAACTCTCCTCTTCCCAATATCCTTTTTGCTGACCTATTTTTCTGACCTCTTTCTGCCACCGGTTAAACCAGCTCGTGACCCGTGAGCGCTCTTTGGTCAGGCTCTTGAAATTTATCACATCCTTTCCCTCAGAAAGGTCATTAAACAGAAAATCTAAAAGCCCTTCTTCAAAATTTAGCAAATCTTTTCTGTTCTCCGCATAAAAATTCCGATTAAATTCTAAAAGGTATTGACGTTTTTGAGTATTCCACCAGCTTTTTTACCGGTTGAAGATTCTTCTTTTATCTTTAAAAAACCTCTCTGAGCTAAGTCGAGTATTGTCCCCACCAAAGCTTTACCGCTCATCTGCCCCTGGTATAAAAGACAGCTCAAAAGCGCTGGGGAGGTTTCTGAGGGGATTTCTGAATAATAGGTGTCAGGAAAAGGAACCCGGTGCTTTATCCCGTAGCGGTTGCGAAGAACGAAAAATCCCAGCATGCCGATTATACTCGGTCCAGTCACAATCCAGGAGCCGTACCTTTTTCGAGTCTCTTTTATCTCTTTTCTTCTGAGCCACTCCTCTCTTCTGGCATTTGCCTGGTCTGCCCATAATTTCTCTTCTGTTAGAATTTGCGGAACAATCTCTGATGATATGATGTTTTTTATCTGGGGAAAAAGACCCAGTGGATAAATTGCCCTTACCTCCCAGAAAGTGTTCGCAGGTAGATTCTGAACATTTGCCCTGATCTTTCCGTCATTCAGGATCTCGATGTTACCCCATAAGGGACCATGCGCCCAGGCTTTTATCTGATCCTTAGATGTGGTTGCCGGAGGAGAGATCTCCACCTTCACCTCCTTTGAAGTGTGATCCCATCCGGATCCGATGAATTTGTAATACAAAACCGCCGCATCAGTGTAAAGTTTCACCACATCTGAAATCCGGTAGGAGATGATGAAAGTCCGTTCTTCATTCCTGGCATCGAAATACCATTTTGCCTGGACATATTCCGGAGACTCATCATACTCATAGGTCCCTTCTGTGCCTGCTCTGTTTCGAAGATAAGGTTTACCTTCCTCTCCGACTGAGAAATCAACTATCTCCCCGATCTTTTCCTTGGGCAGAAAATATGTAGCCCAGTGAAAAGTCCCTCGAAAATCGTAAGTCCTTTTTTCCTGAATATCCATACTCCCATCTGGATTCAACTGAGCCTGAATGATAACCGACTGGATGCGATAATACTTTGCTCCCGACGCATGACCTGTCCAGAGCAAAGCCAGAAGGGTAAGAAATGAAATCAAAAGAAGTAATCTCACAATCACTTGATTGATCTTATGCCTGTTTTTCATACTCCCTCTTTTTTTTTAAAATCATGCTTACCCATTTAACCCTGTTTTCGAGCAGGTTCTTGTTCAGAGTAGATATATCTACGATCCACTTCCTAGTCAAGTTATTTTTTTGATGTAGGGGCGTATTGCTATACGCCCGGTTCGTTTTTTTTGTAGGGGCGATCCACCCTGAGGCGGACTCGCCCTGAATTAAATGTAGGGGCACAGCGGTGCTGTGCCCTGCCAGTAGAGACGCATTCTATGTGTCTCTACAATTCCCTCTCCTTTCCAAGGAGAGGGTAAGGGTGAGGTTCACTGCTCTGGTATGAGGAAAGAGGTAGAGACCCCGCGTGGCGGGATTTCGCTTGGCTCAACAAGCTCCACGCCTACGCAAAATCGCCATCACTAATCACCAGTCATTAATCACTAAAAAAAGGGAGCCTGTCTTTGAAGACTATCTGGCGGGGGCACAAGTTATGTCTATTTTCCCTTTTGGGAAATCTCGTGCTTAGTCCTCAAGAGAGCAGCGCTCCCGTGATAACAATTTACCATAAATAATATAAGCAATTTTTATGCCAGTTTTTGACCGCAATAGGAATCATTAACTTAATGATAATCAAAAACTTACTAAATCCATTCGGGGAGTCTTTATTAAACCAATGTAAAGAGTGTTCAGATTTTGGACAGCTCAAAGTCGGCATCAAACTTATCTTCAATTTTATCTTGAACTTAAAATGGATTCTTTTTGTCAATAATATTAACACTAAAAACATTTAAGAGTAAAATCTTCTGATATTTCTACTTTTGTTTTTTCAAATCTCCTCTAAATAAAATTCAAAAAAACTACTTTTAAAATGGGGAAAAGGAAAACCTGACAGAATTTAGAATATGAAAATCAAAAATTTTCTAAAGAAACTAAAAAACAGAAAGGAAAATCTTTCCGCTTCCTCAGGAGTGCCTGCTTTTGGTGGAGTTAAAAATTTTCCGGATAAACCTCTCTCCAAAAATTCACTTATGTCCGAGGGTGAAGATTTTATCATCCCTCTGGCAAGCCAGTATGATCATTCTTTCAGGATAAAACTCTACCGGTTCTTAAGAGACAATATCCCCTCAATAAACTCAGCCATCTGGACCTGGACCAGGCTCTCCTGCGCACCTTCTTCTTTCAGATTGAAAGGGACTGATGACCAGGCTCTCCTGGAGCAGGGAAACAGGATCATCTCTGCTTTGGACCGGAGAATCTACCAGCATTCCTTTTACAAATTCAGCGGAATCGAATCTCTACTCTCCCAGTTCTTTTATTCCCTTTTCACCGACGGGGCAGTTTGTGGAGAGCTGGTTTTAGAACCTTATAGAAAACGAATTGGCAGGTTTTATTTCATCGATCCTTCCACCATAAAGTTCAAATCAGCCGGGGCAGATTTAGAGCTTTATCAGGAGATGGACGGAGAGCTAATCCGGTTGAATGGCGACTCGACCTATTATTTCGGCTTGGACCCGGACTCGCAAGACCCCAGAGGGAAAAGCCTTTTGTGCTCTATTCCGTTTGTGTCCCGCATCGAACAGACCTTGCTTTCCGATATGCAAAAAAGCATGCATAATGCCGGCTATCACCGGCTGCACGTGAAACTAAAACCTCCGGAAAGAATCTCTGCAGAATCGAATGAGGCTTACACTAAAAGAGCTAACCAGTATTTTGAGGACACCCTGCAGATGATGAAGAAGCTTTCAGTAGAGGATAACCCGGTCACCTGGAACGACGTGCAGGTAGATTACATAGGACCGCAAGGAAGTTACGCTGCCACTACTTCCTGGTATATAAACCATAAAGCTTTGATCGAGGAGATCTGCACTGGAGTTCATTTAGACCCGTTTATATTGGGATATTCTTATGGAGCGCCTTATAGCTGGGCACAGATAAAATATGAGCTTATCCTGAGAAATATAATCTCCATCCAGGCATCAGCTAAAAGGTTTATGGAGTGGATTCATAACTTGGAGCTGGCATTGAACGGAATAAATTTAGAATATGAGCATCTTTTTGACAACCGCAAAGCCTTTGGTCTTCTGGAACAAAGAC
>JALHSU010000036.1 GCA_022865345.1 Candidatus Zixiibacteriota bacterium | reverse complement strand
TCAGCCAGAAGAGACAAAGTTCACAGTAAAAGAATATAAAGGTGCACTTGGAGTGCTTTTAGGTGAGCCTATGCCTGAGAACGTAAGTTTATCAGCCAGAATATCTGCCCGGTATTGCCAGGAAAGAAGTTTGGCTTCTCTTATAGTCAAAACCTGGACAAATTCAGAAGGGGATCATCAAGAAATAAAAGCTACCCCATTGGGAGATGCTGAAATTGATATTTATAGGCTCTAAAAGTATGTAGAAAATTGCAGAGTTTATGAAACCGATTTCATTGACTTTTGTCAATGTAATCGCCTAAGTCGTTATTGTAAAACAGAATGTATCTTTGGAGTCATATCTTGAGAGATCAGACCCGTACGGGAGCTTATAATGGTAAGTAACTGCAAATAAATGAGTTAGTTCTCAATGTCTATTTAGGATTTTACGGTATATTTTTTGCTTTTATATGTCGAGAAAAATGAGGAAAAACAAGATACAAGATACTGAGACTATTGGGAAAACGTGATTTTTTTTGAAAAAATAGGGTTTTCTTCTATTGACAAAAAAGCAGAAGCATATATATTATAGCTGAAGATGTTAAGGTAATTCCTCAGTAATATCACGCAAAGGGCCTTCAGGAAGATAGTCCTTTTGAGGGGGAACTGAGGGTGGATGATGGAGGGAAAGAGGATATCTCGATACTGCTTTAAGACGAGAGAGTTTAGCTGTACCAGAAAGTAAATATTGTTCTTTACAGTGTAACCTTTTGGTAAAGGAGGCAAAGGGTAGGCCCTTGTGATCGGAGGAAATGGGTCTTTAAAAAGAAAAAACTATTTAAGAAAGAGGGAAGGGATGTACCTAAGAAAAGTCTGTATTCTGGTTGCTATTTGTTTACTTGGTTTTTTCAGTTTTTCCAAGGCTCACGCGGACACGACGACAGTTTTTGTTGGTGACACGAACACTTATAAAGGCTATGTCCAGACGAAAGTACCGGCTTACATTGACAACATAAATCAGAATATCCAAGGTTTCACCCTGTTATTCTCTATGGGTGCAAGTGACAGAGCCTATTTCACAACCGACCACTTCATGGTTTCAATCGATACCGTTTGTAGAGGTTCGATCAGGCCTTGCCCGGCAGATAGTATAACCAGAATAGACACTACTATAAGTCGGGTCTTAAAGATAGATAAAACTGGTTCTTTGACAAGTAACTTTAAAACACTCGAAGCCCGCGGGGATGCGGGCGACACGACCAGTAAATATTGCGTTAACGCAACTGTCTTTGGGCTGGCTCAAACTGGCCAGCCGATTGGTCCTGGTTTCGGACTTCTTTTCAAATTGTATTTGGATGTTCTTTGTGTGCCAGACAGCTCGCTTCCAGATACTTTGACCTACATAAACGTCTATGCAACTTTAGCCCAGGGAGACACCCTTATCCAGGAAAAGAAAACTTTACCAGGCAGGCTTTTTATCTTCGGAAATATAAAATATGGAGACGCTAACGCAGACAATAAGATCACGGTGGCGGATGTGGTTTACCTGGTCAGCTTTCTTTTCAAAGGAGGCCCCCCGCCTAATCCGTTGATCAAAGGGGATGCAAACGGGGAGGGCAAGGTTACGGTTGCGGACGTGGTTTATCTGATAAACTATCTTTTTAAAGGAGGTCCTCCTCCCCACTGTTATGGGGTATGAAAGATTTGGTAGAACAGGCATTCCTGCCTGTTCCTTGCTTTGTCAGACAAGAATGTCTGATATACCGGTAAGTAAAGCTGGTAAAACCTTAAACTTTTTTTTCGATCCGAGAAACGGATCTGCAGGAAAGGAGGTGAGGAAAGAAGGGGTAAAAACCAACCACGATTAACACCCTTAAACACTTTCGAAGGAGGTGAGTGTCCTAAGAGGTAGCATAGTTTTGACCTTTGAAAGAGAGGGGGAAATATCAATATCGAAGTTTTTTCTGGAGAAAACGGAAAAAATTTCGAGAAAGCTAACATTAACTTAGAGGAGTAAGAAAATGAGAAGGAATTTGTTATTAGTTGTCTTAGTATTCTCTCTGGTGCTTTTCTTCTCCGAGCTCGGCGCAGCCGGTAACGACTATATGCTTGAGGGAACTGCTCTTACGATTCATCCCTGCATTGGCGGAGGCACTGTAGAGATCGGTGTGAAGATCAATACAGTTAGCGACACGGTGGTGGCATTTGTGGTTCCATTAGTTGTAAGTGGAACTGCTAATCCGACACTGAATACCACCTTGACTGGAGATGTGACCCAGGCAAATCCTCCGGCATTTAATGCGCCCAGCGTGGTTTCTACATTTACCCAGAGGATTGTCAACGAGACCGGACCACCGACTGATCCGTTGCTGTTTGTGGCAGTCAGTTTCGGTGACGGGACTGGCCTCACCTTGTATAATAACGCCCTCTATTGCAAGATGTTCTACAATGTGACTGGACCGGGGACTGTAATTATCGATACTATGACTCACTCAACTGGTGGTCCTTTGGCCATGAACGACGCTAGCGGCTCTCTGGCGATTACCTGGGGTGGACCGTATACCTTTAACGTCACCAGAATCCCGATAGTGGGCCCGACACTCAACTGTCCTGGTTCCCTGAACAAGTTCGTGGGTGACGTTATCGCAATCCCCATCACTGCGACTGCCGGCAATACCCTGATTCAGGGGATTATAGTCCCGCCTGTTCCTTGCGGAAGTGCAGTTCTGACCGGAAGCGCACCTAGCTGGACTTATACCTGGACTACTACTGGCTGCCCTGGCAGCACAGGCTCATTCCAGTTTGGCGTGTATGACCAGTGCGAGACCACATACTGCGACGTTCCCTGGAAGTTGACCGCATCAGCCGTTTTTGTCAAAATCGGTTGCATTACTGGCAATCCTTGCGACTTGGTAAAGCTGCCGGTTATGATAAAGCCCACCCAAGAGCTTGGTGGCTTTGAGCTGGTAATCGAATTCGACCCGACCTTACTGTATTTCAAGGGTGTTGAGTGGAACTTGCCGGCCACATTTGAGTATAAGACCTACAGACAGCTCCCCTGCCCGATGTGCGGCTGCTGCAAGTACAAACTGGGACTCCTGGGTATCTATGACATAAAGAACCTGACCCAGGGCGTGCCGATTCAGCCTTCTGACGATTTTGTGACGATTGCCTATCTGAAATTCCAGATTGCTTGCGATCAGAACCTGAGAGGATTTGATCTGAATGTGTGTTTTGAGTTCGACGAAGGGAATTGCACTCAGAACAGCTTCTCTGACGTATCTGGTAACGTCCTGTACGTCAGCGATAACCCGAACTTCTTCAGCTATGCGGTTTGCGATACCCAGAACGATCAGGGTATGAATCTGGTATTGAACTTAGCTACTTTCCAACTGTTCGCACCGCCTTGCACTGAGAATCCGCTTGGTCGTCCGTGCGGTGGTGTATTCGTACCGACTACTGCTGAGAAAGTCAGGGGAGACGTCAACCTCAACCTGATAGCCTATGATGTTGGAGATGCGGTTCTATTCTCCAGCTACTTCATCTATGGCACCAACGTATTCGTACTTGATAAACCGGTACAGATTGCCGTTACCGACATCAATGCTGACGGATACCCGCTCTCCTTGAGCGATTTCGTTCTGATGCTGAGGATCATGGCACACGATGCTACCCCGATACCCAAGCCGACTCCGGGTTCAGATTTAGCCACCATCTATATGATAGGTGATAAAGTCTCTACCAATGCCAATCTGGGTGCTGCTCTGTTTGTGTTCGAGGGAGATGTGAAGGTTAGCACCGACCTGAAGAACGAGCAGGGTGTGGTAAACAACCAGACCAGAGTATTGGTCTACATGTCCGGTTCTGGCATG
>JALHSU010000035.1 GCA_022865345.1 Candidatus Zixiibacteriota bacterium | reverse complement strand
GCTATAGGCGATGAGTTTCCCCTTGTAAAGCTCTATCCCCTGAAAAGTATGTGGGTGATGCCCTACGACTATATCTGCACCGCAGTCAATTGCCATATGAGCCAAGCTCTTCTGATACTCAGTTGGAAAATCCTGATATTCTATACCCCAGTGAAATGAGACTACGATGAAGTCTGCAGATTCCTTAACCTTTTCGAGATCTTTAATTATCCAGGCATGCCTCGCCTTGGCTACACCTGGATGGTCTTGTCCTGCAGGGAATGCACCTGGAGAAAGGTCGTATCCCAAGAAAGCTATTTTCAGATCACCCAGATCGAAAATTGCGGGCATTCTGGCTTCTGTTACATTTTTACCTGCACCAATTACTTTGATATTGTTCTTATTCAAAACCTCAAGCGTTTGCTCAAAAGCCTTTTTGCCATAATCGTATGAATGGTTATTTGCCAGATTGAGCACCTTAAACCCAGCATAGACCAACCCTTTTACTGACTCCGGATCACCGCGAAAAGAATAGAGCTGGTCCCCTCTGGCTCCCCGGGTGGAAAGGGGAGATTCTAAATTTCCGAAAGTGACCTCTGCAGAATTCGTGATCTCAGCGATATTTTTGAAAGGGTAAAGATAACCTTTGGTCCTCATAGCGACATCTACGCCCCGCGAGAGCATTATATCACCAACCAGAATCAGACCATGTTCTCTTACTAAGAAGGGATTTTCCTGCAGGAGTGGGGCTTCTGACTTACAAATGCAAGGAGAAACAAAATAGAACAAGAGAAAGAGGAGAAACAATCTTTTTGAAGAAAGCATTTTTGAGAAGGGTTTTAAGAAGGGACAGAACACTGTTCTGTCCCTACACCACTCAACTGAAATTTATTCAGCAGAAGCAAAAGTAAGCTCGTTAGTCAAAAGGTTCAGAGCGTAAAGGAGGTTTTCTTTTTTAGAGTTGAAATCAGGCAGGCAGTTCCCTTTAACGGGTCTGGCTGAGGGCAGGTTCATCTTTAAAGGATTAACGTACCTTCCGCTAACCATGCATCTGTAATCCAGGTGCGGGCCGGTGGTAATTCCGCTTGTTCCTACCCTGCCGATTATCTCGCCCTGTGCAACTCTGGCGCCATTCCTTATTTTCAGGGCAAAGGAGGAGAGATGTCCATAAGAGGTCATGAACCCATTGGCATGCCTGATCTCGATTGCTCTTCCCAGACCTCTTTTCCAGCCGGCAAAAGTAACCATACCGTCTGCTGAGGAGACTACTGGCGTGCCGTAAGGGGCAGCATAATCTACCCCATAATGGGGTCTGTAGGTTTTAAATACCGGATGAAGCCTGGAAGCCGAGAAGGTTGAGGTGATTCTCCTGTAGTTTAGAGGCGATCTTAAAAAAGCTTTCCTCAAAGATTTCCCTGCCAGATCAAAATAGTCAGACTGCCCCTCCGGGTCCTGATATAGTATCGCATCATATTTTGTCCCTGAGGCTTCGTATTCTGCTGCTAATATCTCGCCGTAACTTACGAACTTCCCGTCCTTTTCATATTCCTCATAAATCAGTTTGTATCTATCACCTTTCTGGGGCTCATTTAAAAAGTCTATCTGCCAGGCGAAAATATCAGAGAACTTCATTATCAGTTCCGGATTTTCGCACTTGGTTCTCATATCCTCCCACAGGGAGTTTTTTATCTTGCCCTCCAGACCTTTCACGATTCGGGTGAGTTTTACCGGCACAGAATAGGCAACTAAATCTCCTTCTTTATTAACTACTTTATACCTTTCTAAAAGCCCTTTCTGATATTCAAAAGAGAGGAGCAGATGGTCAGGTGAGGCTAAAAGGGAAAAAAAATCTCCAGGCTTGCATTTTCTCAAATCTAAAACCTTGGACAAAGACCTGGTAAGCTCTGAGATCAGCTCTGAAGGAAGCCCTTTCTTAAAAAGTGAAATGGCTAAAGGCTGGTTTTTCTCTATGGTGCCGGAAAAGATGCACCCTAACTGAAACTCTGAGGAGAAGGCATTATTTTCCTCTAATAGAAGGTTCGGAATCGTTTTCTGGACAGTTGGAGGAAGTAGTGGCCGGGTGAAAAAAAGGCTGAGAAAATAAAACAGCACAAGGCTGAGGACCAGGCTTCTGGCTATCTTGGCGACCTTTCTCATATCCCTCCTTTACTCGAAAATCCTTTTCCGGACTAAAATACATCTGCCGAGAAAATATATACCTCAGTATCCTCATCCTTCCAGCAGTCTTTATCGTACATACCAGCTTTAAAGCAAGTCTGCTCCAAAAAAGTTTTCCGGTCCCAGTTATTCTCTGTGGCTACCTGGGGCAAAAGGAGTCCGGAATAGTAACCCTTTCTGATCAAAATCCCGTGCGTTCCTACCTGAATCTGGCTCACATCCGTTATCCTTTTCAAAGGAGTAAGAACTGAAATCTCAATTTTCAAATCTTTTAACTCATCTTTAGTTACCGGATTGAACCTGGTATCATGCAGAGCTGCGGCTTCTGCCATCTCCTGAACGGTTTGATAAAGCGGCTTTATTGCCTGGATGTAACCGATACAACCTCTCAAGTCCCCATGTTTTTTTATGGTCACAAAAGCACCCCTGTTCTCTTTAAGCACCTCTGAGGTTATCTTATATTCGGGACATTTTATTCCTTTTACCTTGCACTCGATCGTCTCCTTGGCAAGCTTAAGCAAAAATGTTTTGTCTTTATCCGAGATCCTGGAGTCTGTGTCTTTCTTTTTCTGGACCTCCTTTTCAGCCTTTTCCTTTGGAGGATCATCTGAATTTTTCCCTGTGTTGTAGAAAACTGCTGACATATAACCCACCACGCCAGATTTATCCCCGGTCACATCCCCGGAATTGGCATATTTGATTACTTTGGACTTGTCTGCTCCCAACTCCTTTGCCGCTATCATGGCTGAGATAATCGGTCCTCCGCCGCAGGCTTCGCACCGGTCAGAGGTAAGGTCTTCAAAAAACGCCCTGGGATTAAAGGCGTTCACATTT
>JALHSU010000034.1 GCA_022865345.1 Candidatus Zixiibacteriota bacterium | reverse complement strand
TCAAAAGGGTGAGGGACCACGGTTTCAGAAAAAGGAGCAAGACCAAAGGAGGCAAAAGGGTCTTAAAACGCAGAAGAACGAAAAAAAGAAAAAGATTGACCGTGAAGATCAAAGGGAAATGATGAAAAAGGAGGGGTTTCCCAAATCCCTGAAAATTAAAAACAAAAAAGAATGGGATGAGGTGATCAAAAAGGGGGAAAGATCTTTCACACACAATCTGCTCTTATTGCGCCTGAAAACTGCAGAGAAGGGAAATAAGTTCGGTATAACCTTGAGCTCTGCCCTGAAAGGAGCAGTGAAAAGGAACCGGATAAAAAGAGTCTTAAGGGAGATACTTAGAAGAAATAAGGACAGATTTCTTCCCGGGGAGAAAGTAATCCTCATCTACAGATCTAAAGTGACAGAGATAAGTTACCATGAAATTTTAAATGAATTTTCCGGACTTTTTTAAATTCAAGAGCATTGATGTATAAAATCTTCATTTTACTAATCAGGATTTATCAAAACACCCTGGGAATGGTTTTTCCTCCGAGCTGCAGGTTTTTCCCTTCCTGCTCAGAATATTCAATTCAGGCTTTTAAAACTTTCGGGGTTTTTAAAGGGACCTGGCTTTCCGTAAACAGAGTTTTAAGATGTAACCCTTTTAATCCTGGAGGATATGACCCTCTGTTAAAGAGTCACTCGCATAAACATAGTAAATCTTTACAGGAGAAAATAATTGGATAAAAGAACCGTAATTGCATTGCTTCTCATTGGTCTAATTATCGTACTGTACCCATATTATGTCCAGTTGATAACTGGTGGAAAAGGAGTTGCTCCTCCCAAAAAGGTGGAACAAGCTCCCATAGATACCTTAGAACAGCAGGAGAAAAAAGAAGAGGTTCCTTTAAAACCTGCAGGTGAGATCTTACTTGCCCCTTCATCGGTTCCTGAGAAAAAAGTTTTCGTGGAGAACTCTTTTTACAAAGGGTCTTTTAGCACAAAGGGCGGGGTTCTGACAAGTTTTATCTTTAAAAAGTATAAGTATTCTCAGGGTGAGCTGATTGAGATTATCCCTGAAGATACAATTTATCCATTGAATATATCTTTTCCGGATATAAATCTGGATTTAAGCCAGATAGATTTCACAGTGGATAAGGAAACTCTTTTTCTCTCTAAGTCTCATCCAGTTGACAGTTTGACTTTTAGTTTTTCAGATGAAAGGGGCTTTTCTATTGTAAAAAGATTTATCTTTTTTGAAAATAAATATGATTTTCAACTCCAATTTGAGGTTTCTTCCAAGGATAAAAACTTAGGCAGGAGCTATCTATTCTCCTGGGGAAGCGGAGTCAGTCCCACAGAGACTAACCTGAGTGAAGACCTCGGCTATTTTGAAGCCTCCTCTATGATGGGAACAGAAGTAGTCAAAATCAAAAATTTCCAGCAGCCTAAGGGTTCAAATATCGGCAAAATGGAAGAGTTCAGGTCAGGTGAAACTAAATGGGTTGCTACCCGCAGTAAGTATTTCTTCGCCTCTTTAGTTCCTCTTTCCAATCCTGCAATAGGGTTTAAAGCAGAAGGGACCAGGGAAGTAAAATATTTAAATGATAAGAAGTTAGAGGAGAAGAAGATAGGGATTACTTTAGAGATGCCAACTGGTGGTATGACGTTTCAGAATAACTTCATGGTTTATGTTGGCCCTGTAGAGTACCATATCCTGAAAGGATATAAAATCGGCTTAGAGAACTTAGTTGATCTGGGCTGGAAGATTATCAAGCCTTTTTCCCTGGCGGTCCTGTGGATATTTGTAAATCTGCATAAGGTAATTCCGAATTACGGGCTGGTGATTATCGTTTTCACCATCTTAATAAAAATACTCTTTCATCCTTTAACTCATAAAAGCGTTACCTTAGCCCAAAAAATGCAAGAGTTACAACCTAAAATAACAGCCCTTAAAGAAAAATATAAAAAAGACCCGCAAAGGATGAATCAGGAGATAATGAAGTTGTATAAAGAACAAGGGGCAAACCCTTTAGGAGGTTGTCTTCCCCTTTTACCTCAGATGCCTTTATTTTATGGTCTTTTTGTTGTTTTCAGAAGCACGATTGAGTTGAGAGGGGCAAGCTTCATATTCTGGCTAAATGACCTCTCACAAATGGACAAATACTACATTCTTCCTGTCATAATGGCAGTTACTATGTTCTGGCAGCAAAAGATGACCATAAAAGATCCGAAACAGATGGCTATGGTATATCTGATGCCTGTTCTGTTTTTCTTCTTATTCAAAAGCTTTCCAGCAGGTCTTACCCTTTACTGGACCTTCTATAATATCCTCTCTCTGATCGAGCAGTATTATATTAAGTCCAAGATGAAGCCCAAGGTGGCTGTAGCTTAAATCATGGAGTTGTTGTCGAAGTCTTTTTGGGTTAGATTTTTTGTAGGGACAGGGATTGTTGAGCGATGCGAAATCCCGCCAAAAGCGGTGGTCCCTGTCCTGACCTAATGCGGACAGCCACACGGTTCGACAAGCTCCCTTCGGGTCTGAGCCTCAGGGTCAAAGACACCGTCCTGAGCTAAGTCGAAGGAAGGGTTGTCCCTACACATTCTTAATAAACATCCCGAATATGAAAGATTCTACCGTCCGCCGCAGGCGGATCTCCAACACAGAAGATACCATAACCGCTATTTCCACCCCGTTTGGAGAAAGCGGTATTGGAATTGTCAGACTCAGCGGCAAAAATTCGGTATCAATAGCAGATAAAATCTTCAAAGGGGACATTTCTCCGGGCAAAGCAGAAAGCCACAAGGCAAACTACGGTAAGATATTTTCTGCAGATAATGGTCAGATCATCGACGAGGTCTACCTTACTGTCTTCAAAGCGCCGAAAAGCTATACCAAAGAGGACCTGGTAGAGATAAGCTGTCACGGCAGCCCGTTTGTGCTCTACAGGGTCCTTCAGGAGATAATCAAATCCGGCGCAAGGCTGGCTAATCCTGGGGAGTTTACCCTCAGAGCTTTTTTGAATGGAAGGATCGATCTGACCCAGGCAGAGGCAGTGGCTGAGATAATCAAGGCTAAGACGGAGTTGAGCCTGAAACAGGGGTTAAAACATCTGCAAGGGGAATTGTCAGACAAATTAAATCTCATCCGGGAGGAGCTAATCAATATCTTAGCTGAATTAGAGGCAAGGATTGATTTTCCAGAGGATGAGATCGAGGAGATAGATAGGTCAACTGTTCAGAAGAGGATGGAAAAGATTGAATCTGAGATAAAAAGCTTGATTGACACTTATGAAGAGGGGAAAATTCTGAAAGAGGGGCTGAGGCTGGTTATCGTTGGGAAGACTAATGTGGGGAAATCATCTCTTTTGAATGCCTTTTTAAAAGAGGAGCGCGCAATTGTTACCCCGATTCCCGGAACGACCAGGGATGCTATCAGCGAATATACTAACTTCAAAGGCTTGCCGGTGAGATTGACTGATACTGCCGGTTTCAGATTTTCTCAGGACAAAATCGAGATCGAAGGTATAAAAAGGACCAAAATCGAGATAAATAAAGCTGACTTTATACTTTTGGTGATCGATGCTTCAACTGGTGTGACAGAAGAAGATAGGGAATTGGAAAAAGAGCTTTCTGACTTTTGCCATATAATTGTGATTAATAAGGTGGATTTAGTCTCAGATGAAAAGGTCAGAGAAATTGAGCTGAGCTTCCTCGAGAAATCAAAGAAGATTCAAAAAATTTCAGCTCTCAAGGGAACCGGGATCGAGGAGCTTAAGGAAAAAATCGCTGACGAGGTCTTCTTTTCCAAAAAAGGACTTGACCAAGAGATAATAATCTCTAATTTGAGACATAAGGAAGCATTATCCAAAGCAGTTCAATCTCTGTCCCTGGCTAAAGAAAGCCTTATGAAGAATATGAGCTTTGAATTTGTGGCTTTGGACTTGAGAGTTGCCCTGGATGCAATTGGAGAGATTGTGGGCAAGGTTGTAACTGAAGATATCCTGAATAAGATTTTTTCGGAGTTTTGTATTGGGAAATAAAAGGTATTATTAATATGGTCAAGAAAGGCAGTGAGTGCAATTTAATTAGTACAGATAAACCTATGTTAGACGATGAGAGCGGAGATCAGTTTGCGGAATTGGTTTGTTTTGAAAACAGCGCGCAGATTGACTCTGTGAATACAAAAATAAGGGAGGTTTTCTATGATTACCATATTTTTCATAATAGGCTGCCTTCTAACATTCCTCTTTCTGCGGAAAAAACGGGAAATAGAAAAGTATCGCTATAAAAAGGGCATCCTTTACTTTTTTTATAAGAATAGTCTGGATTTCCTGGTGCCGTTCGTTGTTGTTACCTCTCTTTATCTGGTGCTTGCTTTGGTCATCTCTATTGTCGTGGCTTCGGATTCTGCCACACTCCACTTTCTGATTCGGGTTGAGGAAACTCTGGCAAAAGTGAAATCTTTTTTTTCAATTTTCAAATTAAATGCAATACAAGCACTGATAGTACTTTTTGCACTTTACTTTTTAGGCTTTCTGCGCTTTCCAGCCGAAAAATCAAAGAAGCTTTTTACCTTGTTTGATAAATATCAATTATTCGTTAGACGGACTTACATCGTTTTGGTGTTATTATGTTCATTTACCTTTTTTGGAACACAACTTGGCGAACCTACCAAAAACGTAAGCCTTCGGATTAAAACCGTAAGAGAAGGATACGCCGACCTTTGTAAAGAGGTTCAAGATACTATCGCCGAAGAAGTAGCTATAGGCCTCTATCCCAAGGTGCATGATCAATTTCCTCAATCTTATCAAGATGCTTTTGAATTACCAACCAAAATTGAACAAGAGACAAATGATCTTCGCGATTATTACAACTCCGTTCGGACTGAGTTTGGTGCTAATGATAGGAATGTCGAGGCCATACTTGAGCGAGGCTCCTCGCGAACGAAAACCGCTTCTGATTTAGAAAGAGAGTTAAAAATTCCCGAGGATTCCCCAAAGAGGAGGTATTATCTTGTCGTTACCGATCCGCGTCAAATAAACTATGAAAAAATAGATAATGCCAAAACCGCCATTAGCAAATATCGAAATCGCTTGCAGTCGCGAGTGATTAACTTGCTTCAAATCGAAGGGGGGAAAAAAATTACCTCCCAAATTCCAAAGGTTTTTACCGGCGAGGTCAAAATGGCGTTGTTCCGGCAGGTTATTAAAGAGTATCCCATTCTAGAACCCGTTGTTGATGTCTTCTTCAGAACGCTTGACGAAAAACTCGAAACAAAAGTGGAACAAGCGGTTGATCGCGTCATCAATACCACGGTCAAAAGTCCTGAAAATGTCGAGAAAGTAATTACTGAAGAAACAGGAAAAATCGTTCAGCAAAAGGATGTTGAAATACCAAAAGGGGCTTTGGAAAATGCAAATAGAGCAAGCAAACAGTTAAAAAATGAACTCGCAAATATAGAAAAAGCTAGAACGAGTCTCTTTTATTCTGTAACTCCCAAGGAACCGAGTATCAAGTTGAACTCCAATTTGAGTGTAGATATTACTTGGTCTTCGGTTCCAGAGGCACAATCATACAGGGTTTATTGGTCACGTGATATAAGCGGTCCAATCGATAGAGCGAATTCAGTAAGTGCAGATAGAACATCGATGGAAGATTGGCCTGACGAATTCCCCACGTATTATCGTGTTACCGCAGTCCGAGGTAGATTAGAAAGCAAACCTTCCAAGCTAGGTAAGGCAGAGCTTTTATCTAGCCAAGGAGGAACACGATGCCAGATTTGCGGTGACAAAGCAGCTGGTTATTGTACAAATAGGAATATATACGTTTGTAGCTCATGCAATTACTATACAGCAAAAAGTGGAACATATTGGAAATGTCCTTGAGAAATTTATGATATTAATGGATTCGCCTAACAAGGCTCTGCACCTGACTGCTATTCCGCTGCGCTCCATAGCGGCAGGTGAGCTTAGTCGTTAGGTTACTTGTTAACTCCGATGGGAAAAAGGGAAAAAATCAGCAGAAATGATCAATGCCCTTGTGGCAGTGGGAGAAAATACAAGCATTGCTGTGAGGGCCGAGTCGACTGGGATCGGATACTTCATGACAACCCGCCAGACTGGAAATCAAATCTCTCCGCGCGAGGCAGAAATATCTTGTTCCTTGAGCGCGTATTCGCCGCGCTGCAACTTGACAGGGAACCCGGCCCGAAGTCTCTATCCGACTTCAAAGCAGCATTTACACCTAAAGCGGTTAGGGAGATTAACGAGGCTATTATTGATGTTTGGCCTAAAGATATTGATCTGGAATCTGTACTAAAGAAATCACACGCAGATGTATCTGGGCTGTATGTGGGTGAATATCAAACCGATTTGCTTCTTCGAGGTGTCACCCGACACTCGCTGTATGCCAATAAAATTCTTCTCGTCGATCCCTTCGTCTATCCATTGAGTGTGCGAGAACAATACAACCCAATTCATTATCCGGAACAGTTCAGAACGCAGACGCTTAAGAACATTGACATATGGTTCCACTTCATACCTTGGATAAAGGCGGGAATCGTAGAATTTATTCGAACTCCCGCAGATTTTGATCCGAGACTTAATTGGGATTCTTTGCATAGCCAAAAAAGGAAATACGAAGAGAGCGAAGAGCTTAAAGCGCTCCTAGAGGAAACTGCAAGAACGAAAGTCGAGGAATACAAGGAACGAGAGGGTTTGCGAATGCTTGTTCTCTCGGCTCCGGATGACTACCTTCGCAGAACTTTCAGAGAACTTAAGCTCGGCACAGATAAGTTTGAGGAAGATAAATTCATAGCCCGCATTCATGAATTGCGCAAGCGCGATCCATATTATTTGGAGCCCGTTGAGCATGATGGTAAAGGCTGGTCTGAGTATCACATTATGACCACGGGGGCGAGCTATGACATCGCGAGACTTACTGCGTCGATTACAGGATCATACTTGGTGACGGATCTGCCAACTAGGTGGAAAGAAATGGAGCTGGATAGAGAGCAACACGGCGCCAGTAATGCGGAGTGGTCTCCTCTCGCAAAAGCATTCCAAAACGTCGATTTAAAATTCCTAAATAATCTCGAGTTGACCCACGCACTCACATTAAGAAGCGAGGGACGCCTTTCGAAGCTGAGAGCTTTTTTACGTCGGCTTTGGGCCGCAGCGTCCTCGGAAAATCCATATGGTGAGGATAAGGTGCGAATTCTTGCGGACGAACTTGAGGCAGAGGTAGCGCTGGCACAAGAAGAATGGAAACAGATTGACCGAGACTTAATCAAATGGGCCGGCGGTGAGGTGGCGGCAGGGCTATTGGCTGGAGGACCGCTTATCGCCTCCGGGCATGCGGGATTTCTTGCAGCTGCTATTGCAGTAGCGGGGGCGACAAACCTTATTACGTCTACTCTGAAGAGGAAAGGCTTCCCAGACAAACTCCCAGCCGCGTTTTTTATGGATCTTGCAAAGAAGCAAAGGAACACGGACTAAATGAAAAAGTGGCCTAACAAACGCTCGTAGCCGACGCTTATAAGCGCAGCGTTAGAGCTTATAGGTTTTATGAATAAAGAAAAACTACCGATTTCATCTGCTATACAGGAACCGAATCATGTTAGACTGGTTTGAGACGATGGAGGAGCGCCTCTGGCTCCTTCCGGTCCACAGGATCCAGATTCGGAATGAAAAGGGAGAAGAAGAGGCTCGGCTCTGGCAGCTGCCGGGGATGGTCTGTCAGGCTTTCAATTTTCTCGTTACCCAACAAGTATAATTATTTGACAGTTTGTTGGGTAATTATTTCTTTGACAATTGTTACCCAACAGCGTATAATCTAATACAGATTGTTGGGTAACAGGAGGAGATATGGTAGGTGTGATAAAAGGAGTCCTCAAAGAGGAATTGCATAATTCTTTGCGGATGAAAAAAGAATATGAGCAGGCGTTAAAAAATCTGCCGCAGGGCTGTCTGGCGGTGAGAGAGATAAAAGGTCATAAATATTATTATCTGGTAAAAAGGATCGATAAGAAAGTAAAGTATATCTATAAAGGGAAAATATCTGAGAAAGAAAAACATAAGTATTCAGAAGCAAAAGAGTTGAGGGCAAAATACAGAAAATTGCTCTCCCAGGTGAAAAAGCAGATCAGGTTTTTGAGGAGCTCTTTGCGTGGAAAAGAAGCAGTATGAGCTGTGCCTTGAGATTTTAAGGAGGTTCCATAAAGCGAAAATCTTAAATGATTTTGTGCTGATTGGTAGCTGGTGTGTATTTTTTTATAAAGATTATTTTTCCTCTGTTTCCTATATCAATCATGCTACTCTAAAAACAAGAGATATGGATTTTCTTATAAGCAAGCCTGATAAGATAAAGCAGACAATAGATATACCTGCCCTGCTTAAAGACCTGGGGTTTGTTACAGGTTTTCGTGGACCAAGGGGCTACATAAAACTTGACCATCCAGACCTTATAGTTGAGTTCTTAGTTCCGGCGAGAGGCAAAGGTTCAGATAAGCCATATTCTGTGCCTAAGTTAGGTATAAACGCTGAAGCGTTAAGGTTTCTTGATTTTCTATCAGAGAATACTATAAGAGTGAAGGTTGAAGATTTCTATTTGAACTTACCCCATCCTGCCAATTTTGCCTTACATAAGTTAATAGTTTCCCAGCGAAGAGACAAAGAAGATAAGGCCATAAAAGACAGAAACATTGCTATTGAGATTTTAAGGGCTTTAATCAATAAAGAAGAAGAAAATATTATTGAGAAGGTTTTTAAATCACTACCTGGAAAATGGCAAAAGAAGGTCATTCGAGGCTTAGAAGAGATAAATGAAAAAGAGATTTCGGGTATTTTTAAGAAATAGAATAGAATAAGATTTTCTCGGAGTTTTGTATCAGGAAATAAGAATCATGTCAGACTGGTTTGAGACGATGGAGGAGCACCTCTGGCTCCTTCCGGATGAAAAGGGAGAAGAAGAGGCTCGATTCATCAAGAAGGCATTGCGATTGCGCAAGGGGCAGGCAGTGCTGGACGCCCCGTGCGGTGCCGGGCGCATTGCTTTTCACTTAGCTTGCCAGGGTTGTGCTGTCACAGGTGTGGACCTGCGCCCTCAGTTTGTGAATCGTGCGCGGCGCAGATTTCGCACGGCAGGATTACAGGGCAGATTCAAGGTTATGGACTTACGCAGACTGGAGTTCGAGCAGGAGTTTGACGGGGCATTCAACTGGGGAGGTAGTTTCGGTTACTTTTCAGATGAGGAAAACTTGGAACTCGTCCGGCGTTACGCTCGTGCGCTTAAGCCTGGTGGCAGATTGCTGGTCGATCAGGTCAACCGCGAATATATCCTGAGGCATTTTATCCCGGAGCAACGCCGCGGTGAGGTGATTATTCGGAATTACTGGTACAGGGATACCCAGCGGATTATCTCCCGCAGGATCATCAACGGGCACAATGACCCGAAGAATATGTCTTCAATGCGGGTCTACACCCGTAGGGAGACAGAGCAGTTGTTTGAGCAAGCCGGTTTGGTGATAGAAGCCTTGTATGGGTCTTTCAAAGGGGAGCAGTTTTGCCGGTCAAGTCCGCACATGATTGCTGTGGGCAGAAAACCATAACAAGAAAAAACAACTTAATATATAAAAAAGGAGTCAGGCCAATGAAATACAGGGTGCACAGATTCGATATCAGGATGACAAAGGACCAGAACAAATTAGAGCAGTTCCTGAATAGCCTGGAAGGCGAAGTCATCTCAATATTCCCTAACGTCACGCTCGGTTTTCCCTGGGCGCATCGGGTGGACTTTCTTTTTATTGTGGAGAAGCTGCGCTGATTAGACTCCAGAGATAAGAAGGTAGCCACCCATGTGGGTGCATTCTTTCTTGTAGCGCTGTAACGCAGACTAAAGTCTGCGGCTACCAATAAGTTACTCAGATGAAGATAAAATCAGGATCCCCAATTCTGGTAACAGGTGCAAGTAGCGGTATCGGGAATCACCTGGCCAAATATATTGCCGCGCGAGGGCATATCGTCTATGGTACTGCCCGAAAAGACAATGACCTGGCAGAATTAGAGAAGATCGAGAATGTTATCCCGCTCAAATTGGATATTAGAAACCCGCAGCAAATCCAGAATGCGTTCAATTTCATCGTGAACGAGGGCAAGGGGTTATATGGGCTGGTAAACAATGCAGGTATTGGCGAGCTTGGGATGTTCAGCACCTGGACGGATGAAGAAATGTTTGAAATTTTTGATGTCAATGTTTTTGGCGCTCACCGGATGACGAATACTTTTGTCAGGTTACTGATCGAGTCAAAAGGGAGAATCGTAAATATAGGTTCTCAGGGTGGAATCATCACCTATAAGTATTTTGGTCCATATACGATGACCAAACACGCTCTGGAGGCTTACACGGTCTCTCTAAACCTGGAATTGGAGCCTTATGGAATCTGGGTTAGTATAGTCCAGCCTGGTGGAATCGTTTCCAATGCAGGTTCAAATTCATTGCCAGGCACAATAGCCCGATTTCAGCGCGCAGCACCCCCATTTAAAGAAGAAGCAGAACAGGCCCTGGCAAGCTTTAACCAGCCTTCCCAGCCTGACGACGGGGAAGAATCGGAAACAAATAGAAAGCCATCCTCGCCCGAAATAGTTTCTGTCGCCGTGTACGATGCATTATTCTCAGAAAGGCCTAAACTAAGATATTTAGTCGGCACAAAATGGGAAGGCGATAGGGTGATTAATGCTCTGATAGATAAATTGCTTGACGAAAATGATAATCCTCAACACAATTATTCACGAGATGAGTTAATCGCACTATTAGATCGAAACATTTCTCAAAGAAGCAATAAATGATGATTAATTAAAAATAAAACGTAAATAACTGAAAATAGGTAATTTGTAATTTAACTACTGCTTGCACCTGGCCCAAAGGAGCGTGTTTTTGAATCCTCTCAAAAGTTTACAAGTTATTCACTATCTTGAACTTATGGCGTGCACCTTTGGGCAGGT
>JALHSU010000033.1 GCA_022865345.1 Candidatus Zixiibacteriota bacterium | reverse complement strand
GGCAGAGGATGATCCGACCGCGGGTTATGATTACTGGGACCTGATCAATCAGAACACCCAGGCGGTGGTATCCGGGATCTATCTTTACAACATAGAATCCAAATCCGGTAACCAGATAGGGAAATTCGTGATTATAAAATAGAACTATAAAAACGAAAGGAGTTCGTATGAGAAAAGTACTGGCGTTAGTTTTATTTGTGCTGGTGGTGATCCCTGGTCTAGCCTGGGGACAGGCAAAGACCGGAACTGCTGGTGCACAGTTTTTGGAAATAGGGGTCTCAGCTCGAGCTGTGGGGATGGGTAACGCATTTCTAGCGATAGCGAATGATGCTTCTGCCATCTATTATAACCCGGCGGGGCTCCCCCAACTGGTTCAAAGGGAGATCATCCTGACTCATATCGACTACCCGGCAGACATCACTTATGATTTTGGCGGTTTAGCCTATCCGGTGAGAGGGTTCGGAGGGGTGTTGGGTCTGGGTTTCTATTTTCTTAATTCCGGAGATATGGATTATACCACTTATGCTCATCCTTCCCTGGGAAGCGAATGGAGCTCAGGTCAGACCTTTTCGGCCAAGGAATACGCCGTGGCTCTAAGCTATGGTCGTTATCTGACTCAACGTTTCAGCATCGGTGCCACGGTGAAACTCATCGATGAACTGTATGAGGAGGAGCGCGCAGTGGGATGGGCTGCTGATATAGGAACCCTGTACAACACCGGGTTTAAAAATTTAAAAATCGGCATGGTGATGAGCAACTTTGGACCAGACCTTAAGTTTATCCGGGACAGCTACCCTCTGCCCATATCCTTCAAATTCGGTGTTTCGATGGAGGCGTTGAGCTTTGGTGACCATAAGACCCTGGTGGATTTCGAAATAGGCCATCCCAATGATAACCTGGAGAAGTTCAATGGTGGCATAGAATACTCCTATAAAGACTTCTTAACTTTAAGAGCAGGAGACCAGTTTGGATACGATACTGGCGATTTCAGTTTTGGTGCTGGTGTGAAGGTTCCTCTATACAGTAAGACCAAGCTAAAAGTTGATTACGGCTATTTCAACTTCGGTAAATTGGATCAGGTACATAGATTCACCTTGAATCTTAGTTTTTAGAAATTAGCTTTTAACCTTTTAAAAAGGAGTTTTAAAGATGAAAAGATGGATTTGGTTATCCCTTTTACTTTTGGTTTTCTTCTTATTCTCTGCCTGCGGTAAACTTAGCAGAAAAGGGACTGGTCCTGTAAATGTGCCTCCAGAGGTCTTTTTGGTAAATATACCTCCGGATTCCGTCAATTTCTCAACGCTGGCAAAAATCTACTGGTACGGGTTTGACCAGGATGGGTATATCTCTAAATATCAATATCTGGTAATTCCTGATACCGGGAATTTAATCCCCAAAGCTGGTGGCTATATCGACCCGGCATTTGTACAAACTATAGAGCAGGTTAGCCCTGGAGACTGGAATGATAGCTCCCTCTCCAGAATCTTGGGGATTAATAGGGCTGTTATAAATGCGGTTGATTCAGTTAAAGGAAACGGGACATTTGACAATGTTATGCTTGCTGCTTCTGTGGATACCACAGCTTACGTGGCTCAATATTTCTTTGTGAGAGGTGTGGACAATGATGGTGCAGTTTCCAAAATATGGAAACCAAACTCGCCTAAAGGCAGTAATTTCCACTTGTTCACCCGTACCAACCGCCCGCCCCATACCATAGCTTCCTATGATACCATGATAATCGAATACTGCCTGCCAGAAACCACGGCTGACTGGAAAGGTATCAAGATTAGCTGGTCAGCTGTGGATCCGGATTACGGCCCGCGGTCTCAGCCGGCATTCAGCTATTCCTGGCAGCTTTTGGGACCTTTTGACTTAAAAACTTCAGTCGATACAACCAAGGTTTATTATTCCTCCTGGGATAGTAAAACCGGCTCACCCTGGGTGGACAGCACTTCCCGCCTGCTGGTGGATTTGAATAATGTCCCGGGCAAAGACTACGGCTGGTACCAGTTCAGAGTGCGGGCAAGGGACGATGCTTTTGTGCCTGACCCAAATCCTGCTAAGGCTACTTTTATGATTGTAAAACCTCCTTTCCTTTTTTCAAATTATTCTCGAAAAAGTGTGCTTTTAGTAGAACCTGTTAATATGTATTATGGGCAGTTCATAACACCAAGCTTTTATCCAATACGGGATTTCTATACAGGACTCTTGCAAAAGCTCAAGGACGAAGGTGCAATTGATACATTTTCCCTCTATGAGTTAGCGGGATATTATGAGCCATACCCTCCGCCGGAGACTGTTTTTTCTCAGTATAAATTAGTCATATTCCTCAATGAGGGCAGGTTTCACTCAATAGCTGGAGATGGGTTTGATACGGGCTTCGTTCAGATAGAAAGGTATCTCAGAGTAGGTGGAAGGGTCTGGATGATCGGGCAAAATAACTTCGGGATAGATGTTAATCTCACCCGTTCCTCATACTGGCAGATCTCTCCAGGAAATGCTAGAGCCGCAGGGCTTACCCAAACGGTGGTAAGAGCAGCTAATTATTACTTCGGGGTAACTGGTGCTGGTCTTCCAAACTTTTACTCAGACACATTACAGGGTAGAATTGAAGAGATGATAGCCGCTGAATCGTATGATCCAGCTCATACCGGGCTACCACGGTTAGAAGTTGACCCCGCGAAATTAACTAAAAACTACTGGGAGTATTTTGTCCCGGATAGACCCCCCTGGGATAGCTTAAAAGGGATTCCCAGGGCTGGTTATGAGTCGATTTTGATTTCTAATAATGTGCAACGACTTTATACCGCCATATCTTACAAAGATCCTGCTTTATCTTTTATACATGGAAGACCCTGTGGCACCAGAGCCTTCAGCCCTAACCCCTGGATATTTAATGATGAAAACGGACAGCACATCCTGCAGTGGAGAACTGCGGAGTTCTGTTTCCCAGGATTGCCCATAAAGAATGACCAGATGTTAGAAATGATGAGGGTGATGGTGCTCTGGTTTATGCAGGATCAGTATCTTCCCTGATTCGTTTGAAAGATTAATTCTTTAACTTAAAGAGACCGGGTTTTCCTGGTCTCTTTTTTTATTTGGAAGATTGGATAGAAAGCAGAGAATCGACCAGTCTCAGCTTTTCCTGGGCAAGCTTAAAATCCGGTGAAAGTCTCAAAGCTGTTTCAAATTCCTGCTTAGCAAGAGGGAAATTCTTTGTCTTTGCAAGAATCAAGCCCAGGTTATAATGATAAACAAGATTGTCCGGAGAATCTTTTATTGCCTCTTCTAATTCTTTGACCGCAGGCTCATATTCTCTTCTTAAATCATATAGGTTTCCAAGGATAGCATGGGCTTCTGCAAAGTCAGGTTTCAGTTTAATTGACTGGATCAGGTTTTCTTGGGCAGGGTCAATTTCTTTTTGCTGCAAATAGATCAGCCCGGAGTTATAAGCCGCATAGGCTCTTAAGCCGTTCAATCCCTCCTGGGAGGGGTCGTCTTTTGAATAAATCAAGCCCAGATTGTACTCCAGGTCCTGAGTTTCTGGTTTCTGGCTCATGAGTTGCATATACTCCCTCAAAGCCTGGCCAGATTTTCCTTGTTTTTGATAAACAAGTCCCAGATAAAACCTGAGCTCAGCAAATGATGGAAAAAGAGCAAGCGCAGAAACCAGCGAGCTTTCGGCTGAAAGGTAGTTTTCCGTTTTCAGGTAAGCCAGGGCTAAGTTTACGTAAGCTTCTTTGTAATAGGGCTTGATCTCAAGAGCCTGCTTCGCCAGAGTTGTTGCCTTAAGGTCATCTCCCTGAATGCGATATAAGACTGAAAGGTTATTATAGGCTTTTTCCTGCCGGGGGTTAGCTTTCAGCTCCTCCAGGAATTCCTTTTCAGCCCGGGAATAATCTTTCTGGTGAAAATAAATATTCCCTAAATTTAGGTGAGCTCTTTGAAGGGAAGGATTTTCCTTAAGGGCTAAAAGGTATTCAGCTCTGGCATCTTGAAGGTTACCTTTTTTCAAAAACAGATTTCCCAGGCTAAAATAGGATTGGGCGAAATTTGTTTTGTCCAGATGATAAAGATTAGAGTTGCAGAGGAAGAAGAATAAAACCAGAAGAGCCATAGACAGAAATAATTTTTTAAAGGAACTCCCTTTGAGATACCCGAATAACTGGATTAGAGCAAACGAGGAGAGAACAATCAAAAAAGGGAGGACCGGCAGACGAAATCGAGAGTTGACAAAAAAGAGGAGTACTGAAAACGAATAGGACAAGACAAAAATCAGGACCAGGAAGTATTTTCTCCAGCTTTTTAGACTCAGGAGAATTCCCACAAGGCTCAAAGGACCTATTATCCAGAAGCCAACAGGGAGGATGCGGATTAGAGCAGAGTATCTTCTGAAAAAATAAATATCCTGGTTGTTGCTGATCTCAAAGGAATTCCAGAAAAGGTAAGCTTTTTTTAAAAAAAGCGATAAAAACTTCTGGGGTGAACGAATTATGAAGTTCGTTCCTTTTTTAAGATAATAATCCGAAACCTCAGATGGTCTGGGGATTTTGCCGATACTTCCCTGCACCTCGTAAGCTGCATCCTGATATTCCCAGTCGTCTCCATAAGGGGGTAGAATAGCACTGGTCCCGTCTGCCTGCGGGTTATTTCCGATATAAAAATTGATCCCTCCCTGAGAGGAAATCAGAACAAAGTCCTTTCCAACCAGATAGTTTCTCACGGTTATTGGTAAAATCAACCCAAAAAGACCCATGAGAAAAAATAGAGAAAAGACGATTTTCCTCTTCAGATTGACCTTCAATAAAAGGAGTATCCAGACAAGGACAAAAGGTATAAAAATCAGGATGTTGGGACGGGTGATGGCAAAAAGGCTGGCAACTAAGCCGGCGGTAAAGAATCGTGAGCTTTTAGATTTCTCCTCTGCCCGGTATAAAAGCAAAAGAAGCAAAACTCCGAAGAAAACTAAAAGGAAATCCAAAAGTAGCTCATCCTCGTAGTAGATAAGTACCCCATATATAGAAGTGAGGATGGCCGACAGGGTGGCGACTTTGCGATTGAAAAGTTTTCTGGCAAGGAAGTAAATCAAAATCACAGAGAGAGAGCCGATCAGATGCTGAATTAGTCGAGGGATAAAATAGTTATGCCCTAAGAGCTTGCAAATTATCCCTAAAAAATATGGGTAAAACGGCGCCCGGAAAAAAACCTGGTCCCCAATCCAATTCCCCTGGACAATCGCCTGTGCCCAGAGATCGTGGTATAATGCATCCATGGTGGGAGAAGTAAAATACGGATTGGAATTCATCTGTGACAGGTAAATCAGGCGCAGGACAAAGCTGAAGACGAAAATTCCGAAAAGAAAGTATAATTCTTTTTTATCTTGAATGATTTTTGATTTCACACTGAAAATATATCTTGAAGATGAAGATTTGTCAATACAATCGAATCTCTCTGCGACAAAGGAAAATGGAAAAAGGAAGGTGAAAAATTAAAAACAGAACAATTTGATATTGAATTATGAATGAAAACTGTAGGGGCAGGCCCCAGTGCCTGCCCTCATTTATCTTAGGAAGGAGAGAGGATAAATTAGTAGGGGCGTTCAATTGAACGCCCCTACCAGATTCAGCCCTTTCTTTTTCCTTTAATTATTCCCTTGTCGGTAATAATTGCGGTAATCAAATCAGCAGGCGTGACATCAAATGCCGGGGAGAAGACTTTTACCTTTTCTGGTGCGGTTCGTCTGCCCCAGAAGCTGGTAACCTCCTCCGGGGATCTTTCCTCAATTTTTATCTTATCCCCGCTTTCGATTGAATAGTCAAAACTGGAGCTGGGTGCTGCAAGGTAAAAGGGTATTTTATGAAATTTCGCCAGCACTGCCAAGTTGTAAGTCCCGATCTTGTTAGCCGCATCCAAATTCCTGACAATCCTGTCTGCACCGGTGATTATGCAATCGATCATCTTTTTTTGCATCAAAAAAGCAGCCATATCGTCGCAGATCAGCACAGTATCGATTCCCTGATGGAGAAGCTCCCAGGTGGTCAGCCTCGCTCCCTGAAGGACCGGACGGGTCTCATCCACGTAAACCTTTATCTTTTTTCCCTGGGCTTTGGCAATTAATAAAGGAGCCAGGGCAGTCCCTATTCCGCCAGTGGCTAAGGCACCAGCATTACAGTGAGTAAGAATTCGGCAACCATTTTTCAGCAGCTTTGAGCCGTATTCTCCTATCTTCTGGCACATTACCTTATCTTCCTGGTGGATCAGCAATGCCTCGTGCAAGAGCCTTTTGTTTCTACTTTCCATGTCATAACCCTCATATTCCAGGGCAACTTTTTTCATCCGGTCCAAAGCCCAGAAAAGATTGACCGCAGTTGGGCGGGTGGATTTCAAAACCGAGATGACCGAATCCAGTTTCTTCTCGTAATCTTTGTCGCCGGAATACTTTCCCTGCATCATTCCCAGGACTACGCCGTATGCGGCTGCTATTCCAATGGCTGGCGCACCGCGGATTTTGAGCTTCTTGATAGCGGTCGCCAGTTTTTTATAATCATCAAACTCTAAATAGGAAACCTTCAAAGGAAGTTTCGTCTGGTCCAGAATTCTCACCTTATTTTTTGACCATTCCACTGTTTTGAATTTTAATTTGATCACTGTTTTCTCCTTATAAAGGCAAAGATGGAAGGCTGAAGTCTCAAGACCTTGAGGCCTTCCGTTACATTTTTAAATATCAAATGTAGCGGAGGTCTTCAGACCTCCACGTAGTTTTTTGAATTCTGTGTCATTGCGAGCCTTTGGGGCGAAGCAATCCTTATACTCTGAGAGGATTGCTTCGTCGCCCCTACGGGGACTCCTCGCAATGACAGCTAATTGAGACGCATGGCGATGCGTCTCTACAAACCGATTATTTGTACTACTACTTCTCTGCTCCTGGGCCGCTCGTCAAAATCTACTAATATGATCTGCTGCCAGGTGCCTAAGATCAGGTCACCTTCAGAAAAAGGGAAAGTTTTTGAAGCACCTAATAAGGCTGCCCGGATATGAGCGTGTCCGTTATGATCACCCCAGGTCAGATGATGAGCATACTCCATATTCTCTGGAGCAATCCTTTCAAAAGCCATTGGCAAGTCCTTCAGAAGGCCAGGTTCATACTCGATTGTCGTAATCCCGGCAGTTGAGCCAGGGACAAAAACAGTTGCCTGTCCTTCCTTTAGGTTGGAGTTCTTTATAATTTTCTGCACCTCTGAAGTAATATCTAAAATATCCGTGTTTCCTTTAGTTTTTATCTTAAAGGATTTAGTAATTATGTTCATAATTATTATTATTTTGTAGGGGCACGGCGCGCCGTGCCCCTACGTTTGATATATATAAAAACGGTTCTAAAAAATCAAATCTGATAAACTATCTTTCCGTCCACAATCGTCAGGAAAGCCTTCCCTTTGAGCTTTCTTCCGCCAAAAGGTGAATTCTTCGATTTGGACCTGAACTCTTTTGGCTCGACTACCCAGTTTGCCTCCGGATCGATTACTGTCAGATCCGCAGGCATACCGGTCTTTATCTGTCCGGCATTTAATTTCAAGATCTTAGCTGGATTGAGCGTCATTTTGGCAAGAGCCTCAATCCAGGTAAGGACTTTTTTCTCAATAAGCTCTGTTATGACCAGACCTAAAGCGGTTTCAAGACCAACCATTCCAAAAGGTGCGGCATCGAACTCCACGTCTTTTTCCTCGATCGAATGCGGGGCATGGTCTGTGGCAATACAGTCGATAGTTCCGTCTTTCAATCCTTTTTTCAAAGCATCTAAATCCTTTTTAGTCCTCAGAGGAGGGTTCACCTTGGCATTGGTATCAAACGTTTTTATGATTTCATCGGTTAATGAAAAATGATGCGGGGTGACCTCACAGGTGATTTTGATTCCTTTTCTCTTCGCCTCACGGATAAGATTCACTGAGCCTTCAGTCGAGATGTGTGCGATATGTACTCTGGAATGAGTAAACTCAGCCAATCTTATATCGCGCGCAACCATTACCTCCTCAGCCACTCCGGGGGCACCTTTCAATCCCAGTACCGTAGAGACAAAACCCTCATTCATCACCCCATCTGAGGATAAGGCTAAATCCTCGCAATGGGATATAACCGGAAGGTCATACATTTTAGAATATTCGAGCGCATACCTCATCAAGCTTGAGCTGTAAATAGGCCTGCCATCGTCTGAAATAGCCACAGCTCCGGCTTTAACCAGATCTGCAATCTCAGTCAGTTCTTCGCCTTTTAAGCCTTTGGTTGCACCGGCAACAGGGTAGACTTTGCATTTTGCTAATTTCGCCTTCTCATAAATGAATTTCACTGATTCCTGATTGTCAATCGGTGGCTGGGTATTGGGCATACAACAGATGGAAGTAAATCCTCCAGCCACTGCTGCTTCTGAACCGGTTAAGATCGTCTCTTCATCTTCTCTTCCCGGCTCTCTTAAATGAGTGTGCATATCGATCAGTCCGGGAGTTACTATCTTATCATATGCGTCCACTATTTCCGGAAAAAATCTGATTTTTTTCCTGGGGATCAATTTTTTGGTCTCGATTTTAACGATTTTCCCGTCCCGGATATGTATGTCACCGACCTTATCCAATTTAGATGCTGGATCGATGATCCTTCCTCCCGCAATAATCAGTTCAGCTTCTATAGAGGTTTTTTTATTCAACCTTTCCTTCTCCTCCACTTAAAAGGTACAAAACTGCCATACGGATGGCTACTCCATTGGTCACCTGGTCCAAAATGACCGAGTAGGGACCATCTGCAACCTCCGGAGTGATCTCTACACCCCGGTTAATTGGTCCGGGATGCATTATGGTGAAATTCGGATTTAGACTTTTCAGCCGGTCAGAGTTCATCCCGAACTCGTTTGCATATTCTCTTAAGGAAGGCAAAAGCCCGCCTTTCTGTCTTTCTAACTGTATTCTCAGAACGTTGACCACATCCGCTCCCTGCAAGGCTTCATCTAAATTTGAATAAACCTCAACCCCCATCTTCTCGATCTCATAGGGCATCAGGGTTGTTGGCCCGCATACGGCTACCGAAGCTCCCATGGTCTTCAAGCCCCAGATATTTGACCTGGCAACCCGGCTGTGTTTTATGTCCCCGACTATCACCACTCTCAAGCCCTCGAGTTTTTTGTATTTTTCCCTTAGAGTGAATAAATCTAAAAGCCCCTGAGTCGGATGCTCGTGAGCCCCATCTCCGGCATTGATTATGGATGAGGAAAGGCATTGGGTGAGAAAATAAGGGGTACCTGAAGACTGATGTCTTATCACCACCATATCGATTTTCATCGCCTCGATGTTTTTGACCGTGTCTTTAAGGGTTTCTCCTTTTTTGACGCTGGAGGTGGAAGCAGAGAAGTTTACCAGCTCAGCAGATAATCTTTTTTCAGCCAGCTCAAAGGAGATTCTGGTCCGGGTGGATGCCTCGTAAAAGAGATTGACCACAGTCACACCTCTGAGGGTGGGAACCTTCTTGATTGGTCTTTCCAACACCTCCTTGAAAGTCTCAGCCGTGTCCAGGATCAGCCCGATCTCCTCTTTTGAGACCCCTTCCAAACCTAAAAGATGCCTGCTTTTTAATTTCATCTTCTCCTCATTATCTTAGACTTTCATTCTAGGCTATCTTTGGCTCGATAAATCGAGCAACTACAGGACTTACCTGGAGACGCATGCGATGCGTCTCTACAAAATCATTTCCTCTTTTCCTTCTCAATGGTTACGCTGTCCTCTCCGTCCACCTCTTGTATTCTCACTACTACCTGCTCATTTAAGGCAGTGGGTATGTTTTTGCCGATGTAATCGGCCCGGATCGGAAGTTCACGGTGACCACGGTCAACTAAAACGGCTAATTGAATCAGCTTCGGTCTGCCGAAGTCTATTATCTGGTCTAAGGCCGCGCGGATAGTTCTGCCGGTGAAGAGAACGTCATCCACTAAGATTATTATCTTATCTGCTACGTCAAACATAACCTCGGTTTTCTGCACGATCGGCTGGTCCAATTTCGTCTGGATGTCATCCCGGTACAGGGTGATGTCCATGACCCCCAAGGGGACCTGCACCTCCTCTATTTCGAAAATCATCTTAGCCAGTCTTTCTGCCAGATAAGCCCCACGGGTCTTGATCCCGATTAGGCCTAAGTTCTCAGCTCCTTTGTTCCTCTCGATAATCTCGTGGGCAATTCTGGTCAAGGCTCGCCGAACCGTTTTCTCGTCCATTATCAGGACGCCTTTTCTTCTGGGCAAATTCTCCTCCTCACTTTTCTAAAAAAGTGAAAAAAAATACCCTCCTGGTGAATCAAGGAGGGTAACTACATTTCATATTTCTAAATCTCATCTTTTACCTTTACTGATCTCGCCGGATCGGTTTAAAAGGTCTGTCGCCTATAATACGTGAAGAAATTCATTTGTCAAGTTTTTTTTGAAAAAAAAATTCAAGAAAGAAGAATGACGACAAAAAACGTCAGGGTGATTCGTTAATCGTGACCGTTGAAAAAATACAAGATAAAACATTGTATTTTTAACTTGAGTTTTTCGGGGACTGGGCTTAAATTGTTCCAACGCTTTTTGGCTGAAGATGGGAAAACTGAATTTAAAGAAAGATTTATGTGGAGAATGTGGGGGATGCGTGGCGGTCTGTGCTTTTGAAGCTCTGGAGTTGGAAAGCCAGGGTTTAAGAATAAAGGAAGAGCTTTGCACCCTCTGCAACGATTGCGTGGTTTTCTGTCCCTCCGGGGCACTGATAATTACAGATAACCAATGACGGATGACTAATACGAATAACAGACGAAAAAGACAATGACGAATGAAGAAAATGAAAGATAAATATGATTGCGTAGTAGTAGGGGCAGGTCCTGCTGGCTCGATGGCAACCTGGGTTTTAGCCAAGAATAAGCATAAAGTTCTCTTGCTTGAAAAGCATAAGGAAGTAGGGCTGCCTTTATGCTGTGCTGAAGCTGTCAGCTATAAGGGACTCTCAATTTGCGAGCAGGTTAATCCTGCCTGGATAAGGTCTAAAATCGAAAAAATTGCACTCTGCCCCCCTTCGGGGAAAGAGTTGAAGGTTTCTTACTCCAGCGCAGGTCTGGTGCTTGATAGAAAGATATTCGACAGGGATTTAGCGCTGAGGGCAGAATCCTCAGGCGCTGAGCTGAAAGTCAATGCCCAGGCTGTGGGATTAATCAGCAACAACAGGGGAGAGATTTGCGGAATAAGGGTGAAAGAAGATGGAAGGGAATCGGAATATCAAACCAAAATAGTCATAGCTGCAGACGGGATCGAATCTATGGTCGGGAGATGGGCAGGCATTGATAATACCCTGAAATTAGAGGGGGTGGATTCTGCTTACCAGTATCTTTTGAAGGCCGATCCTTTAGACCAGGAGTGCATTGAATTTCATCTTGGCACCAAAATAGCTCCCGGAGGTTATGCCTGGGTTTTCCCCAAAGGTAAAGGGTCGGCAAACGTGGGCCTGGCTATAACTCCGACCTTTGGCAACGGCATAAAGGCAAAGGAGCTATTGGATTTTTTCGTGATGAAAAGGTTCAAGAACTTCTCAGTGATTGAATGGATGACCGGAGGAGTGCCATCTTTCAGCCGTAAAAGCCAGTTGGTCAAAAGCAACATACTATTAACTGGAGATGCTGCCAGGTTAGTTGATTCCCTCTCCGGTGCAGGAATTGCCAATGCGCTTCTCTCCGGGAAGATTGCAGGCCAGGTTGCCTCAGAATATCTGGCAAATGGAGGTAATTCACCCGACTTCCTGAAAAAATATGAAGAGGAATTTCTGAAGATAAAAGGAAGGGAATTGAGATTTTATTCTTACTGCAGAAAGATTTACCTTAAGATGAAAGATGAGGATTTCGAAGAGGTTATCCAGTTTTTAAAGGAGTATCTTAAGGATAAGGATTCGACCAGGCTGACTCCCATTCAGACCTTGAAGGCTATCCTCAGGTCAAATCCTAAGCTTCTGCTTTTGCTTCGGCACCTGGTTTGGTAGGTTTATTCAGAAGCCTGGAAAGCCTAGACTTTATGCGGGAAGCTGTATTTTTATGGATGATTTTTTTCCGGGAGGCTTTATCCAGAAGCGAGAATACTGGTTTGAGATTCTCCTGAACCGGATTAGCCTCTGTTTTCTTTACCAGACTTCTCAGCTCGGATTTTATCTCCCGGTTACGAGCTTTTGCCTTTAAGCTGGTTTTCAATCTTTTTTTAACGTCTTTATGGACCTTGCGTACTGGCAAACTACCTCCTGGTTTAATTTTCGAAAGGTAAATATAAAGAAAAATCTTTTTTTGTCAATTCAAAAATGAGAAAAGACGCGACATTAATGCGGGATTCGTGAGCGTGCAACCAACTTGTCAGAATTGTCAGGCTGAGTCCGAAGGACGAAGCATCTAAAAAGAAAGGGGATTCTTCGTCCCCTGCGGGGACTCAGAATGACAGCCCGTTAGAGAGTTTGTCAACCAATCCCCTTAGGGGACATGATAGACCTACTAAAAAGAATGCAGACATAGAGGTAGGTCAGACATTCCTGTGGTTACGAGCCAGCCCGCCCGTAGGGCGCCAGGCTTTGCTCTCTGACAATTGAGAACGGGCGAGACGCCTGTTTTCCACCAAGGCAATGAATAAAAGGGAAGAAGGAAGATAGAAAAAAATGACGAATGTCGGATACCGAATGACGAATAAATAAAAAAAAGGAAAAGAGAATGGAGGCGCACGCAAAAGACAAAATCGCTAAATCTGCCGGAATGGTTAGCTCGGCCACCTTTTTATCCAGAATCTTCGGGCTTATAAGGGAGCAGGTTTTTGCCTATCTTTTCGGGGCGGGGATGGCTACGGATGCTTTTGTGGCTGCTTTCCGGATTCCCAATCTTCTCAGGGACCTTTTAGCAGAGGGTGCACTTTCTTCAGCCTTTATCCCGGTTTTTACGGAGAAGCTGACTCTTCAGGGGAAAGAGGAAGCTTTTCGTTTAGTCAACTTGGTGCTAAATATCCTTTTGATCGTTTTGTCCGCAATCGTCATCCTGGGCATACTATTCTCCCCGGCAATTGTCCATCTCATTGCCCCGGGGTTTGACAAAATCCAAGGCAAGTTAGAGCTTACAACCCTGTTGACCCGGATTATGTTTCCGTTTTTGCTTCTGGTCTCCCTGGCAGCCCTGAGTATGGGGATTCTGAATTCCTTCGGACGTTTTGGCGCACCCGCTTTAGCACCTACTATGCTCAATCTGGGGATGATCTTAGCGGGTTTTTTGATCTCGCCTTTTTTGAAAACCCCGATTATTGGAATGGCTCTAGGGGTTCTTTTGGGCGGAGCAGGGCAATTAGGGATACAGCTGCCTGTTCTTTTCAGGTTAGGATATAAATACAAACCTCTTCTGGATTGGAAAGACCCTGGGGTAAGAAAAATCCTCTGGCTGATGACCCCGGCTATTTTGGGCTTGGCCTCTACTCAGGTGAATATCTTCGTCAATACACTGATTGCCTCTCTTCTGCCGCAGGGAAGTGTTTCATATCTAAATTATAGTTTCAGGCTGATGAATTTCCCCTTGGGGGTCTTTGGAGTTGCAGTGGCAACAGTAACTTTCCCTTTTTTGGCAGCCCAGGCAGCTCAAAAAAACTATACTGAACTTATCTCCACCTGCAGCTCATCTTTGAAGCTTATCTTTTTCCTGACTCTGCCTTCGACCATATTTTTAGCGGTAGGGGCAAAGCCGATAATCTCCCTTTTATACCAGCATGGAAAATTTATTTTTGCGGACACACAAGCTACTTCTCAGGCACTGTTGTTTTATTCAATCGGGCTTTTCGCCTATGCCTCGGTAAGGGTCTTAGCACCAGTTTTCTATGCACTGGGTGATGCCAGAGTTCCAGTGATAAGCACTGCCATCACAGTAGTTTTTAACATCGGTTTGAATCTGATTCTTATGCGTCCCTTAGGCTTTCGGGGATTGGCTTTTGCTACCTCTTTTTCCGCCATTTTAAATATGGCTATTCTTTTTTTCACCCTGGACAAACGAATTGGACCTTTTGATAGAAAAGGTTTAAGGAACACCTTCCTTAAAATCCTGCTGACTTCTCTGCTGATGGGAATCCTGTTACAGGTTTTTCTTTTTCTTTATCCGGTTGACCTGGACAGGGGAAGCTTGATCCAGAAGACCATCCTGGTGGTTCTGATGCTGGTAATTTCCCTGCTCAGCTATTTATCCCTTGCGAGTTTGTTTAAGATAAAAGAAGTAAAAAGAGTACTGGGAATCTTGGGATTCAAGAGGTAAAATATTGAAACGCAGGCCCGTCCTTTTAGCCCTTCTGGCTTATGTGGCAGGAATTCTTGTAGGCAATTATTTCGATTTATCCACCCTGATCTTACTTTTTCTAATCTTAATTACTCTCTTTCTTCTGTTCTCTTTCAGGCAGGAACAAAATCTAAGAATAATATTTATCATGCTTCTTCTAACTTTAGCCGGGTTCTGGAGATACGAACTGAAGACCAAAGACCTTCCCATAAATCATATCTCCAATTTTTCCCGTCTCAATGGAAGGATCGAGCTGACTGGTGTTATCTCCAGGGATCCGGATATCAGGGAGGATAAAACTTTTATCGAAGTAGACACCCGGGAATTATCGTTTAACGGGAAAAAAATCAAGACTGACGGTAAAATTCTTCTTAAAATCAAACATCCGACTGACCGCTTCAACTATGGCGATTCAGTCCATTTCGGCGGGTACTTATATTCTCCTTACCCCTCGAAAAATCCGAGTGCTTTTGACTACAGGAAATATCTGAATTCTAAAGAGATTTTTGCCTGTATGAACTTAGAGCACGACTCTGAAATTACGCTACTGGAAAAGGAGGGAGGTAGCTTCTTTATCTCCGGAATTGTTCTTCCGGTAAAACATTATATTCTCGGCTTCTTTAAGAGAAACCTGACTGGCCCGCATCAGGCGATTCTATCTGGTTTCGTCCTGGGTGAAAGAAGAGGAATACCCAGGGAGATCTATAAACTCTTTACCGATACTGGCACCCTTCATCTTTTAGCCATCTCCGGCTCCAACGTGGCGCTGGTTGTCTTTCTCTTCTTTGGACTTTTTCGGCTCTTAAGAATACCTTACCGGCTCTCTTTGCTTCTGATTTTTCCCCTGATCCTGATTTTCTCCTTTGTGACCGGGAACCAGCCCTCAGTGGTAAGGGCTTCTATTATGACTTCTCTTTTTCTTCTTTCGCTACTGATCGAGAGGGAAAGGGATATCCTCAACCTCTGGGCTTTAGCTGCCTTGGTGATACTTTTTATCAACCCTTCTACTCTCTTTGATGTGGGTTTTCAATTATCTTTTATGGCTACCCTGGGGTTGATCCTCTGGGTTCCTAAGCTGGATAGACTTCTTCTTTCAGGGTTTCGGAATCGGCTCTTGAAGTCCTATGTGGCCTTGCCTTTTTTCGTTTCCCTGTCAGCTCAGTTATTCACTTATCCCATTACCGCCTATTATTTTAACAGGATCTCTCTTTACTCTCTTTTGGCTAACCTGTTAATCGTGCCCTTAACCGGCCTGGTGGTTAT
>JALHSU010000032.1 GCA_022865345.1 Candidatus Zixiibacteriota bacterium | reverse complement strand
TGCTCCAGGATTGTCCCAGGGCGGAGATCTATGTGGGGAGGGTAGGTTGGATATTGAGTCTTACAGAAGCTACTACAAACAAATTTCCTTTTTCTCTTCTGAAAGTTAAGCTCCGAACTTTCACAGCCCTCTCCGGGCCACAGATACAGAGATATCATCGCAGTCGGTTTTACTACTTTCCGATATCTTCCCCAAAAAGTTCATTGCTTTTGCCCTGCCTGGTGCTTACAATTCGAGTATATTTATTATAGACAGGCTGTAATAATATTGAAAATGCTTTATTTGCCATGAAACCTGGCACAGCGTGACAGATTTGGTAAAAGTACTGAAAGGAACTTTTCATGGGAAGACGTAGAGATAGACTCAATAAAAGACGAGAAAAACAAATTAAAACGCATAGTGCCAATGCCCATCGTAAGTCAAGAGAGCGTGCACGCAAAGCCGCAGCAATTGCCCGCCAACTTAGCTGAAATTGCCACTATTTGGGATAAATTACCAGCAGCTATCCGTTCGCCGATTATAACTACCAATGTTAAATACCTTGCTATATTACATCTAATAAAAATACTTTTTGCAACGTAGGCAAACGTGGGCGGTCTGTGTAGCGGTACACATGCTCGTAGGCATTATAGAAACCGATTACCGGGTAATCCTGATTTTCTTTTATACCGCTTATCGTTTGACAATTTAGCGAAAACACTATCAATGATCTTTTGAGTAATTTTGACAGTCCCTATCTCTCCTACCTCCTCAAAAGGTAAATCCCTACATGCCTGTCTCACCTTCTCCAACTTCGTTTGGAGTTGTTTAGCAGTGCCTTTGAATTCGATTGTATAATGGATTGTTAGCCCAACTTTCGCAGTTCGGCATCAAAATCGGTGTTATTGACAGCGCCAAGGCGGTTAGTTTCCACCACAAAACCGGTCATTTAGCTGTCGGCTGTATATCTTCGGCGGTGGTTGTTTGGGCAAATTAAGTTTGAGCTTGGCGAGTAGTATCCTGTGTTCAAGTTCCGGCTGGCTATACCTGCGCATCTCAAGGATACGGCCATCGGTTGTCGGTATGCGAACATCTATCATTACAATGGAGCCGAGCTTATCGAGCACATCCTGTGCCGTCAGGCCATCGGCATAGCCACGAAGCTTCTGCCGCAGAGTAACCATCAGACAGTACGCCATAAATGCCACAAATATATGTGCCTCCACCCTCTGCTCAAGCTGATGATACACCGGACGAACGGCAAGGTCGCTCTTTAAGCACCTGAATGCCGCCTCAATCTCTGTAAGCAGAACATACCTTTGCCATATAACATCCGGGGCCGTTTCAGCAATATTGGTTCGCAACAGATACATGCCATCTCGCAGCAGCATCTTTCTATAAGCATCCCTATTCAACTGATATGTAAAATTCTCCTCTGTAACCCTGCTGCCTTGCGGCGGCAGGGTTATATCGACACACCGGGAAGATTTGCCTGCCTGCTGCTTCAATGCTCCAAGCCCCTCCATGAGTCTGTCGCGATTACGACAGTTCTTACGCAGCTTTGCAAGCCCCTGCAAACACTTACGCAGCTTATACTTGCGTATAGCACGTTCCTTAGCCCTGCGGTCTTTACTCTTGGCCAGAACATACAGCTCATTATCTTCCGCCAGCAGCTTTACCATAACGTTGTCGTTAGCCCGCTTCCAGTCCACCTCGAGCAGCTTTCCTTCAAGTTTATTGAGCATAGCTCTCGGAGTTCCAACAAGATACTGTATGTTCTCATCACGCATCTGCCAAAGGACTTCTTCTGTGGGAATACCTCTATCCATCACCCATACCCTGCGCGCCTTGCCATACATTGATTCTATCCTTTTAAGTGCGGTTTAGCCAAAATTCATGGACCTTAACTCTTTACTTACAAGTAGTTAACAATTAACAGCAACTTCTCCACGAACGGTCGAGTTGCCAAAAATTCAGTCCCAATACGCCGAAAACAGGTCTGACACGTGTTAAAATGGCTAAAGTTCACCTTTTAAGAAAGAACCCTAACGTGGTCTTGTCCAGAGTATTGCCCGGCAAAACTTCATAACCAATTGGAAAACCTTCAGGCGTAACGATAAGTGCTATTACCACCTGCCGGCAGTCGGGGCGTTTGTCCCTGCTGTATCCGAATCTGGCCTTTGCGTTCTGTTTGCATAAACCTTCAAAGTATGTGCTGGTCAGATCATAAAGCAACACATCAAATTCAATGCTGAACATGTCTTCCCATCGTGATTTGAGATGCCTGCACAGTTGGTCCTTATGCTCAACTATCCTGTCGAGACACCGATACAGCCTGTCTTTGGCCGCTATGCGATAATCGGTATTGAGCAGTTCATCCATCGCGGTCTTGTCAAACCATTGCCGGTGGAGATAAAACTCGCTGCCCGGATGTATGAGACGATTTACCACCAGCAGCTTGAGCACCTTTGACCATGGGATGTCCGATCGCACGCCGTCAATCCTGCCCGACCAGAACTCATCAAGTCCGAGCTTTTGCCAAAGCCAGCAGGCCAGCCAGCAGGCACCGAACGAGCGAGGCTTGTATAACTGCATCTGGGAAAGCTTTACCCTTATCGAATCTATATCACGTTCTGCGATTTGGACATGGTCTGCGAACAGTAACTTTTGCTCCTGTTTGCCGGTATCCTCATCGAAGACCTCCAGCGTTTTACGCCATGTGTCTTGCTGCGTGGTGGTTATTTCGCCCAGATACAGCACCGTTCGCTGAACCGTCGCGCCGTCGGCAACTCTGCGGTTCTCGACGACGCTGAAGTATTCGTGCCACTTGCCGTTCTTTTTGCGTTTATAGCTTCTCACAAACATGCCGATAGTCTGGCGTCAGAAAAATTGGCTCGCAACAGGATAGGTCTTCACCATGCAGGGTTTGAGACCATTTGGGGCATTATTGAAGCATTATGCGGGAAAAATAATTTTGAAATCGCGATTTGCCCACCCAACTGCGAAAGTTGGGTTAGTCCCATTTCTTATTGCTCCTAAAAAACATTTCTACCGCTTTCTCCCATACAAATCAAAAAACAATTTCTGGAAAAATCAGTCCCAGGTAATTGTAGGGTATGCCGCTGTGGTGGTGGTTCTCAAAGCAAATGCAGTGGGAGCAAATAGAAGGTATCAACCTAATAAAAAAAAGGGGGAGGCACAGGCATATGCAGTCTTTCATCACCCAGCCTCCCCGTTGTAAAGTGCCTTTACTCCACAGAATTCAAATTCTATGATTAGGTTTTTTCGTCGCGCTTACAACATAAATCATTATAGCAGGTGACACAGCATTAGTCAAATACAAAAACTTTGAGCAAGATGAATAATGGTGGGCTGAGGAGCGGAGGGAGAGAGGAGAGGATAGGAAAATCCCCAACCCACCAATACTATTATACCAAATTTTCCAGACAACTGCACAAGAATTGGGCAGAAATGATACGTTTTTCTTCCTACCATTCTGCTTTATATCTTCCCATTTCTTATTGATTTTCTTCTACTGACCCTACCCAACCACCCCTTTTATAGATTCTTTCTTTTATATAAAGCCACAGGAGCTTCTACGCCCCTTTCGATATCGCTCCCCGCTCGTGCCGACGATCCTGCCTTTTAAGCATAACGAAGCTTCGATGTTTTTGAAATAGCGAAGTGGCGTCGATCAGCTTCTTGATGTATAATCTCCTGTCGAGAATCAAGGGGTTTTCAATAGGCCCCCTGCTCTTAGTTTACAGTTTATAGTTAATGAAAACAGCCAATCGGCAAGGGGGATATGCTTAACTCTGTCGGTCTCACACTTGGCAGCCTGACGCTGGACGTGCCCTTCTTCCAGGCGTCGCTGAGCGGGTATAGCGACTACGCGATGCGCTCGCTGGCTCGACGGTTCGGGTGCCCACTTACAATTGCCGATATGATGCTGGCCAAGAGTGCGGCTCATCCCAGCGTTCTGCGGAAGGCCTGCTTT
>JALHSU010000031.1 GCA_022865345.1 Candidatus Zixiibacteriota bacterium | reverse complement strand
TGAAAAAGAAACCGTGGAGAAAACCATTCTTTCCTTTTTCTCTCTTCTCCCTGGAATCAGGGAATACAGGGAGGACCAGCTCAAAAGGGCTGGATACAAGAGCCTTCAGGATTTGATCTCCCATCCTCGCTGGGGAACGGAGGCAGAGCTTGTTCTGCAAGTCGTGTCTGACCAGGATAAGCTTGGGCTTCAGCATTTACTCTTTTCTCGCCTGCCCAAATCGCATCCACTGATATTCGGTTTATCATCTTTTCATCCCTGGGAGGATTTTCTTTTTCTGGACATAGAGACCCTGGGGCTTTTTGGAGGCAACTTAGTCATCTTAATCGGAATCGCAACTCTGGAAGACGGAAAAAAGATGAGGTTAGACCAGTTCTTAGCCCTTGAGGTTGAAGAGGAGATAGCGCTTCTGAAGGCTTTTTCAGAATATCTTTCAAAGTCTAAATCCTTAGTAAGTTTCAACGGCAAGGCATTTGATGTCCCTTTCTTAGAGGGAAGGCTCAGGTATTACGGAATAATCCCTGACCTGCACAAGTCCCATTTTGACCTGTTGCATTTTTCCAGAAGGGTATGGAAAAACCAACTCCCTGATTTCTGCCTGGATACTATCGAAAGAAATATCCTGAAGGAAAAAAGGTCGACCCATCTGCCGAGCTCCCTTGTACCTGAATTTTATTCGGACTACCTCAAAACCAAAAATTATGGGCTTTTGAAACCAATAGTCGAACACAACCGGCAGGACGTGTTGACATTGGTGAGAATATTTTCAGAATTACATAGATGCACGATTGGAGAAGTGTGATTTTGTTTGGGCGACCTCTTGTAGTCGCCCGATGGTATTTTAGATAGCGTCGGGCTTTATGCCAGACGAGGAGAGCCGTAAAAATGGCAGACAATTCAGAAAACGGAATATTAAAAGAAGCATTGTCTTTTATTAAACAAAAGTGGTATTCTCCGTTAGGCTTATTGGCATTATTGATAGTCGAATTATTTATATTATTACCGTATTTATGGAATAACTTTGGAGTGGGTCTAAATCTATATGAATGGATTGTTGTATCTATAGTAATAGCAGTATCGGTATTACTTTGGGAAATAATCAGAAGGTTTCCAAAAAATACCCGAAATAAAATAGGGGTTTTGGTAGCCGTTACTACAGAGAGTAAAAGAGAATATCTCAGGCTAAGATCGGATTTAATCTTGCGCATTAATGAAGCAGTAAAAACGAAAGCGAAAGAAAATATTTTCAATATCATCGAAATACCTGAGCACTATGCGACCAAGATTCAAGACTATCCTTCCGCGCTACAATCGCTCAAGAGAGCTAAAGCTCATTTTATAATTTATGGGTCATGCAAGCAGAGATTGGAAAAAGGGAATCCTCATTATTATCTCAGCCTCGATGCGGTTGTTATTCACAAACCAATCCCACCGATAGTTCATGACAAATTCTCCCAGGAATTCGCTGAGCTTTTCCCCAGACGTGTACTGATCCCGCTTGAAAATGAGATTAGTGGTTTTGAGATAACGAAAGATTGGATTGGTCTTGTAGCACGTTACATAATAGGCGTGGCTGCATTCCTATCAGGAGAATTTCCTTTTTCATTTGAGCTTTCTAAGGAGCTTCATGCACAGCTCAAAGGAGTTCAAACGGATATCCTGCAAATAAAAAAGATCAAGGCAAGAGTTCCTTTACTGATCTCTGAAAGTTGTTTAGCCATAGCAAACAAACATTATTTTTTATACGAGAGAACGGAAGATAAGAAGGAATTACTAGCCATTAAACCTCTTTTGGATTTCTTAAGAAAAATTGACCCGAACAATTATAAGGCTCATCTCTTGAGGGGAATATATCTGTTCTTGGTCGAGCGAGATGTCGACGGTGCGAAGGAAGAGATGAAAAGATGTAAAAGCGTCAATGATTGCGCTTGGAGATACAGCGAAGCATTCTTATATGCCTATGAGAGAGACCTGAATAAAGCAGAAAGTTCATACAAGAAAGCGTTCAAATATCCAATAGTGCCGGCGTCCTTGTTTCAGATTGAGGAATTTATCAATGACGTTCTTGAGATCGAACCAGAGAAATGTCAGCTTTGGTACTGTATTGGGATGATCAACTGGTTTGTAAAAACGGATACCATTGCAGGAAGAGACGCATTTGAGAGATTCCTAAATTGTGGATCTGCAACAGACTTCGCTGAGCAAAAAAGGAAGGTTAAGGAATATTTAGAACAGCACAAAACTGAGTAACGGAGTTTGCGTTCGATAAATCGAACACTTACATTTGAAATCCCTATGGGGTAGGTTTGAAACCTGCCCTTATAAGAAATGCAAGCTTGAAGCCTTGCCCCACGCTTTCACCTGTTATTTGTCATTCGTTATTCATCATTCGCCATCTAAGGAACGAGAATGAATAATATAATCGAAGGACTAAAAAAGCATAAATGGTATAAAGGACAGATCCTCGATACCAAAGTCATCCCTGCAAAAGGTGGAGAGTTTGAAGAGCTTTCCCCTTCTCTGCCTGATTCCCTGCAAGAATATCTGACCTCTAAAAAAATTGGAAAATTATATTCTCATCAGACCGAAAGCATAAATAAAATCAGACAAGGAAAAAACCTGATCATCACAACCGGAACTGCCTCAGGAAAGACCTTGTGTTTTAACCTTCCTATTCTTGAAACTCTGGAGAAAGATGGAAAATCGACAGCTTTATATCTT
>JALHSU010000030.1 GCA_022865345.1 Candidatus Zixiibacteriota bacterium | reverse complement strand
TCATAATGTCATTCTGGCATTATCAATTTCTACAGGTCTAAGCTTCAGTAAGGTTAACCTATTGTGAAATAATCACTTAATTAATATTTTATATTTTGGCACTGAACTTGCTTAATATATGAACAGATATGAAACAGGTAAGACGTAAGACGGTAGATGTGAGACGGAAGAAAAACAAGGAAGACGGGAGACGGAAGATGTTAGACGTTAGACGATAAAAAAAACCATCAACCAATTTAAACGAAAGGAGTGAGTATGATGGCTATTACAAGATGGAGACCTTTGAAAGAGATGGTCTCAGTCCAGGACGAGATGGGCAAGATGTTTGAGGATTTCTTTGGCAAGGGGATGCCAATGAGATGGATGGAAGAAGGGGATGGAATCTGGTCACCGAACGTGGATATGGCAGAGACCAAAGACGAGATAGTGTTGACTGCTGAGTTGCCCGGTTTCAAGAAAGAGGATATAAAGCTTTCAGTTGAGGATCATACCATCACTTTGAGCGGCGAAAAGAAGTCCGAATACGAGGAAGAGAAGAACGAAGAGAATTACTACCGGTTAGAAAGGAGATTTGGCAGCTTCACCAGGTCGTTTGCGCTTCCGACTCCGGTTCAGGCTGACAAGGTGAAAGCATCCTACAAGGATGGTGTTCTGAAAGTCACTTTGCCAAAGAGCGAAGAGGCTAAGAAAAAAGAGATTCAGATTAACGTCAGTTAAAGGTAGATGGAAATGGGAGAAAGGTAGACCTGCGTCGGGGGAGCGCGGGTCTACCGATTTCTTGTCATTCTGAGTCCGAGGGACGAAGAATCTGACAATTCAAAAAAAAGCGAGATTCTTCGGTCGTTCCGCCTTCGGCGGAGACTCCCTCAGAATGACAGGTCGTAGTGCGACTCTCATCCGAGAAAAGGAAAATGGAAAAAGGAAGATGGGAAAAGTAGCGAGGGGTAAGTAGAGAGGATCGAGGGAAATGAAATCCGGTAACCCCGCCTTGCCCTCAAGGCGGGTAAAGATGTGACCCTCTCCGTAACCCTCTCCCATAGAGGGAGAGGGAAAAAGAGACGCATGCGATGCGTCTCTACGAGCTTTGCTCTTTGTTGGTATCCTCACCAACAAAGGAAGATTGTTGGTCAGAGACCAACAATCAGCATTGCGGGTTCGATGAATCGAACCCATACATGCGAAATGGGTAGGGGCTTGATTTATCAAGACCTGTTACTGTGCCGAGCCTTAAAGGCTCGGCTGCGCGAGATCAATTTACGAAAAGGATTTACCCACGTTGCTAGCAACGTGGGTCTACCAGCTAATGCGGTAATCCCGCTTCTATGGATCCAAATTCGGACTTGCCCTCAAGGCGGGAAAATCAGCAGAAATATGAAAACAAACGCTTGACATTGAAGAAAAAATTGATATAATGAGAGGTTATAAAATGGCTAAAATAATAGGCATAGACTTAGGCACAACCAATTCCTGCGTGGCAATCATGGAGGGGAAGGACCCCAAGGTTATTCCCAATTCCGAAGGGATGCGGACCACTCCATCTGTAGTCGGATTCACCAAGTCAGGAGAAAGATTGGTTGGTCAGATAGCCAAAAGACAGGCTATTACTAACCCACAGAATACTGTGTATTCAATCAAACGATTTATGGGCAGAAAATATTCTGAGGTTCAGTCTGAGATCAAAACAGTTCCATACAAAGTCGTGGAAGGTTCGAACGGTGATGCGAGGGTTAGAATAGAAGACAGAGAGTATACTCCTCCAGAGATCTCCGCCATGATTTTGCAGAAGATGAGGCAGACGGCTGAGGATTACCTGGGAGAAAAAATCACCCAGGCGATCGTCACAGTGCCGGCTTACTTCAACGATTCCCAGCGCCAGGCAACCAAGGATGCCGGAAGAATAGCGGGTCTGGAAGTTTTGAGAATAATCAACGAGCCGACTGCAGCTTCCTTGGCTTATGGTCTGGATAAGAAAAAAGATGAGAAGATAGCGGTATTTGATTTGGGCGGCGGCACTTTCGATATCTCCGTCTTAGAAATCGGAGAAGGGGTATTTGAAGTCAGGTCAACTAATGGAGATACTCACTTAGGTGGGGATGATTTTGACAAAAGAATCATCGACTGGATGGTTTCTGAATTCAAAAAGCAGGAGGGGATCGATCTTTCGAAAGACCCAATGGCTTTGCAGAGATTAAAAGAAGCTGGTGAGAAGGCCAAGATGGAGCTTTCCACAACAATGGAGACAAACATTAACCTCCCATTTATAACTGCAGATGCCAACGGACCAAAACACCTGAATATGACTCTTTCCCGTGCAAAGTTAGAACAGTTGGTGGATGACCTGATCGAACGGACAATCGAGCCGGTAAGGAAAGCTTTAGCTGACGCCAAGCTTTCCGCAGACCAGATCGACGAGGTCGTCCTTGTGGGTGGAATGACCAGGATGCCCAAGGTTCAGGAAACAGTCAGAAAGCTTTTCGGCAAGGAACCGCATAAGGGAGTAAATCCGGATGAAGTGGTAGCAGTCGGGGCGGCAATTCAAGGAGCGGTTTTAGGCGGCGAGGTAAAAGACATAGTTTTGTTAGACGTAACTCCATTGTCCCTGGGAATCGAGACTTTGGGCGGAGTCTTCACCAAATTGATTGAGAGGAACACCACCATTCCAACCCGGAAAAGCGAAATCTTCACCACGGCCGAGGATAGCCAGACCTCTGTGGATATTCACGTGCTCCAGGGCGAAAGGGAGATGGCGATTGATAATAAGACCATAGGAAGGTTCCAGTTAGTTGGACTTCCTCCAGCACCCAGGGGGATTCCTCAGATCGAGGTCACGTTTGATATTGATGCTAACGGAATACTCAACGTGTCAGCCAAAGATAAAGCCACTGGAAAACAGCAGAGTATCAGAATAACCGCATCCAGCGGGCTTTCCGAGGCAGAGATTAAAAAAATGGTCAAAGATGCAGAGGTGCATTCGACTGAAGATAAAAAAAGAAGAGAAGAGGTCGACATTCGTAACCGGGCAGATCAACTGGTTTACGAGACCGAGAAAAGTCTGAAAGAATACGGGGACAGGCTGGATAGCGAGACAAAATCTAAAGTCGAATCAGCAGTAGGCAGGGTTAAGGAAGCTCTGAAGAAGAATGACATTCAGGAGATAAAATCGGCAACCGAATCTTTGACCACGGTCTGGCACGAGGCGGCATCTAAAATGTATCAAAAATCTACTTCCCAGGCTAATCCAGGAAGCCAGGACAAAAGTGAAGAGAAATCCGGAAAGGGAAAAGATAAGGCTGTAGATGCGGATTATGAGGTAGTCAACTGAAGAAGGTTGAATCCTTAAGAGAGTCTAATTAAACTAAGGGAGAAAACAGATGGATCAGAGTTCCGAAGATGATTTCAGGAAGTTCACAGCTAACCGTTTTGAGGCTGTCATCGTGGCGGCAAAGCACGCCAGGAGAAAAAATCAGATTTTGAACGATGAGGAAGCGTTAGCCCAAAGTGGGGAGGAAGCAAATAAACCCAGGATGGAAATGATTATCTCCTCAGCTTTGCAAGAAGTGGTGCAGGGAAAGGTCAAGTTTGAGCGGCCTAAGAATACGGAGAAAAAATTTGCCAAATGAGGAGCAGTGGGATGCCTACTTACGAATACAAATGTAGAAAATGCTCTTTCACTTTTGAAAGATTTCAGAAGATGACCGATGAGCCGGTAAAAACCTGTCCCAAATGCGGAGGAGAGGTGGAGAAGCTGATCTCCGCAGGAGGCGGGGTTATCTTCAAGGGTAGCGGATTTTATTCAACTGATTACCGGAGCGAATCATATAAAAAGAAAGAAAGGGAAGAAAGCGGTAGTTCGATCAAAGAAGATAAAAAGGAGAAAAGCAGCAGCAAAACAGAAACTAAATCTAAATGAAAAGGGGCTGGATTGAAGTGGCATTGATATAATAAAGGCGAGGAAAACTCGCCTTTTTTTAGATATCCTTTCGATTTCGTTAGTGCGGGAATTGGAATTCCCGCACGGAGTCTTTAAAGTTATGATTGGAAGATGCAAATTATGCGGTAAAAAAGGTGAAATAAGAGAAAGTCACATCATTCCAAAATTTGTTTATAAGTGGATGAAAGAAACTGGTAGCGGCTATATAAGAACAGCTATTAATCCTAACATGCGGTATCAGGATGGAACTAAGAAATATTTACTTTGCCAGGATTGTGAGAGTTTATTTAACAATGCCGAGACCTATTTCTCAAAAACTATATTTTATCCCTATCTGAATGAAGGAAGGCAGAAATTTAGCTATGACAAGAGGTTGATGTATTTTTTAGTTTCAGTTCTTTGGAGGATTTTGGTTAATGATCTACCTGGTTGTAAAAAGGAGAATTACCTATTTTTAAATCAATTAATAAAAGCAGAAGATGAATGGAGGAAATTTCTACTAGGACAAGGAGACCTTATTGTATTTTCAGAAATTCACTTATTTCTAACGGAATTGCTCATAAATAATAAGCAGCCAGTTGTTAATTTAAACCGATATCTGGTAAGGACTATTGATGCCACTGAAGTTTCGAATCAAGAATGTTGTGAATTATATGCAAAATTTTCCCGGTTTGTCATTTTTGGATTTGTAACTCCTTATGATAAAAGCAAGTGGATCAATACTAGAATTGTAAATGGTAATGGTGTTTTGGTAACTTCTCAAGAACTTCGTGACGAATCTATTGTTGCATTTTTAATTGATAGAGCAAGGGTTGCTTTCGAACCATTGCAACAAATAAGTAAAAAACAACAAGAAGTAATTAACGAATGTTTTATCAAAAATGCACCAAAAATATTGAAGTCTGATTTTGGAAAAGCTTTGGATGCTGATTTGTCTACTGAAATAGATCCTCATATTTTTTGGGAAAAGGTGGGAAGAAATGAGAAGTGCCCTTGTGGTAGTGGAAAAAAGTATAAATATTGTCATGGCAGATAATGTGTAATTGGTTCGGGAAATCCAATTCCCGAACCAACTAGAGGAGTATTATTGTAGCGCGAGGCTTTCAGCCTCGCAATGCGACCCTGAAAGGGTCGCGACGGTTTATGCAAAGATATGTCTCTCGGCCGTTAGCCAATGAGATTTTGAAAGGAAAATTCAGAGAAGGGGATAAGATTAAAGTTGACTTGAAAGGGGAGGAGATTATATTTAGCAAGGTTGGTTGAAAGGGTACGTCATTGCGAGGAGTCCATATGGACGACGAAGCAATCTTTAGATGATAAAAGGATTGCTTCGCCCTACGGGCTCGCAATGACATTTAAATAAAGAGGATACTAGGAGAATGAGAAAAGTAACTCTGTTAATCGGGATCATCTTCGGGATAGCAGTCTTAATGTCTAATTGCGCAAAAAAAAGCGAACAGGTTTTGAATCAGGAAGCGAAGAAAGCCTTAGAGGAGAAAAATTATAAAGAGGCAGTGAATATCTTCGACCAGCTTATTCGGGCTTATCCTAAAAGCCCGGATGCTCCTAAAGCCTATTTCAACCTGGGAATGGTATATTTTGGTAATTTAAATGACCAGAAAAAAGCTAAACAGGTCTGGGAAAAACTGGTAAGAAAATATCCGGGATTTGACCTGGAGAGGGAATTTTTTGCTTATGCTCAGGAAACCCAGGACCAGAAAGACCCACTACTGGCCATTAAAGTCTTCGAGGAGATTCTAAAATACTTTCCTGCAAGTTCTAACCGGGACAAGGCATCATTTTTAATAGGGTTTGTTTATTCCGAGCAGTTGAAGGATTATCCCAAGGCTAAAGAAGCCTTTGAGAAATTCATAAAGGAATATCCCCAGAGTGACCTGAAAGATGATGCGGAGTTTATGCTGAAGAATCTGGGAAAAGAGCCGGAGTTAGAGAAATCGAAGTGATTTCTAGTATCAAGGATAACAGCCTGACGTCGGGCTTGTAGTTGTGTAGCGGAAGGCCTCAAGGTCTTGAGACTTCAGCCTTCCATTTTTCTTTTAGCAGGGAATATGGAAACCTGAAGGTCTCCGCTACAAAAACCTCACCCTTTACATCTCCTTACATGGAGAGGTAAAATGATCGACCCACATTGAGGGCAATGTGGGTCTACCGAATACAAAAAAAGTGTGATGACCTCTGCTCAGGGCGGATGTTATCATCCGCCCACTCACCTGCTGGATGATAACATCCGGCAGGAGGAAGGGAGTTAGTGCTGTCAGGTGTTACCACCTCATAGCGAGTCAGCATTAGAATGGCGACAGGAGGTAACTCCTGTCACCACAGTCCAGTCGCTATAGTAAATACGTCGGAGGTAAAACCCGACGCTACTTTAAGAAAAGCTTTTTTTGTTGACAAATATGGATGTTTCTATTAATTATTCCTTAAACAGTTCAAGGAGTAATCTTGAAGGTTGTGCTGCAGAGGGTAAGGGAGGGTTCAGTTGAGGTTGAGGGAAAGATAGTCGGAGGGATAGGCAGAGGATTGGTTCTGCTGGTTGGGGCTACAGCAGGAGATAGCGAAAAGGAGGTTGGTTACTTAGCGGATAAATGTGCTAACTTACGGATCTTCGAGGATCAGGAGGGGAAGATGAACCTTTCGGTCCTGGAGGTTGGAGGGGAAATCCTGGTCATCTCTCAATTTACCTTGTACGGTGACACCAAAAAGGGAAGAAGACCAAGTTTCACTGAAGCGATGGAACCTAAAGAGGCAGAAAAGCTTTATCTGATATTCATAGATTATCTGAAAGAGAAAGGTCTGAGGGTTGAGCAAGGGATCTTCGGGGCTAAGATGCTGGTTAAGATTTTCAATGATGGTCCGGTGACTTTTATTTTAGATAGTAAGGAGAAATGATATTCGCAAGGGGTGGAGCTCACATCAACCCCTGCGTGATGTCATTCTGAGTCCGCAGGCCGTTAAAAGCCTTACGGCGGCTACGCCGGGCATTGCTCCTCGTAGAGACGAAGAATCTGTCGGACTTGACCTTGAAGGAGATTCTTCGGTCGTCCATTTGGACTCCCTCAGAATGACTAAGAAGAATGGATATAAATGGTGAATTAAAAGTGAAACTATGAGTTCTGATCTTACAAAACTTTTAAATGGGAAAAAATTCGTTTTAGGTTCCAGTTCTCCCCGACGAGCAGAGCTGTTGAGAAAAGCAGGGATAAATTTCGAGGTCGTAGTTCCGGAAAACATCAACGAAGAGCAGATCTCAGCTGACCCGGTTTCACATGTGTTAGGGCTTTCCAGGAAAAAGGCGGAGAGTGTAGCGAAAAGAGTAAAGGACAGTATAATTCTGGGAGCGGATACGATTGTGGTTTTAGATGGGGAGATCTTAGGCAAGCCGAAGGATTCGGATGAAGCCTTTAAAATGCTGAAGAAATTAAGCGGCATGGAGCATGAGGTTTATACCGGCATCTCGCTTGTGGATAAGGACAAGGGAAGAGTCTTAAGCGGTTATCAGCTCACTAAAGTAAAATTCAACCAGCTAAAGGATAAAGAAATAAAAGATTACATTGACACAGGCGAGTCTTTAGATAAAGCCGGTGCTTATGGGATTCAAGGGATGGGGAATTTCCTGGTGGAGAAAATCGAGGGGGACCTGGATAACGTCATCGGTCTGCCCTTGAGAAAGCTAGAGGAGCTTTTGATAAAAATCAGAAACTAAGCGAGGGGGAATTGGAAAACTTAGGTTCATTCCTCAAGGAGAAGAGGAAAGCAAAAGGGTTAAGCTTAGAGCAGGTCTCAGAGGAGATACGGATAAAGCTGTCTTACCTTGAAGCTTTAGAAGAGGAGAAGTATGAGCTTCTGCCTGCGCCGCTTTACAAAAAGATTTTTCTCAAAGCCTATGCAGATTACCTGGGCTTGAATTTTGAAGAGATTTTAAATAAGCTCTCAGTTGAGGGATCAAAAGTCAGGGAAAAAGAAGACACTTTTTCTGCACCTCCAGTCAAAAAAGAGGTGCAAGCAACAGAGCAAGTAACCATAAGAAAAGGAAAAACAAATTATAATTCCTGGTTGGTGCTGGCCGGTATATTATTAGGAGTAATAATTATTTTGTTATTTATAATGCATCAACAGATCTATAAGTATGATAAAGACACCAAAAT
>JALHSU010000029.1 GCA_022865345.1 Candidatus Zixiibacteriota bacterium | reverse complement strand
TGAAAAAGAAACCGTGGAGAAAACCATTCTTTCCTTTTTCTCTCTTCTCCCTGGAATCAGGGAATACAGGGAGGACCAGCTCAAAAGGGCTGGATACAAGAGCCTTCAGGATTTGATCTCCCATCCTCGCTGGGGAACGGAAGCAGAGCTTGTTCTGCAAGTCGTGTTCGAGGAAGACAAAATCGGGCTTCAGCATCTTCTCTCCTCTCGCCTGCCCAAGTCTCACCCCTTGATTTTCAGCCTGTCTTCTTTTCATCCCTGGGAGGATTTTCTTTTTCTGGACATAGAGACCCTTGGTCTTTTTGGAGGTAACTTAGTCATTTTAATCGGAATCGCAACTCTGGAAGACGGGAAAAAGATGAAGTTAGATCAGTTCTTAGCCTTGGAAGTTGAGGAAGAGATCGGGCTTCTGAAGGCTTTTTCAGAATATCTTTCGAAGTCCAAATCTCTAGTCAGTTTCAACGGCAAGGCATTTGATGTCCCTTTCCTAGAGGGAAGGCTCAGGTATTACGGAATGATACCTGACCTGCACAAGTCCCATTTTGACCTGTTGCATTTTTCCAGAAGGGTATGGAAAAACCAACTCCCTGATTTCTGTCTGGATACTATCGAAAAAAATATCCTGAAAGAAAAAAGGTCGACCCATCTGCCGAGCTCCCTTGTGCCTGAATTCTACTCAGACTATCTCAAGACCAAAAATTATGGACTTTTGAAACCGATAGTGGAGCATAACCGGCAGGATGTGCTGACCTTGGTGCGCATCTTCTCGGAACTGCACCGCAGCACAACTGCGCTGGAATAATTTTGTAGGGGCGAACCTATGTGTTCGCCCTTTTGTGCGGGAATTCCAATTCCCGCACAAACAAAAGAGATGATTACTGAACGGAAATTGTTAGAGTAATTTCGTAGGTGAACCACTTGTGGGCTCCCGAAGGACGGGAGTGGATCCCGCAAGGCGGGATTTAGCTAAGCTCAGCAAGCCCCTCCCCTACGAAAAACAGAGCTCTGAACCTATTGAGTTGTAACAATGGCAAGTAATTCACTATCAGACTTAGTAAAAGTAGTACTATCTTTTATCAGAAAAAACTGGCTGGCACCGCGGGGCTTGTTGGCGCTATTAGGCATAGAAGTGCTGCTGTTGCCGTTTTTATGGCAGCACTTTGGCGTGAATTCGGGTGTCTTAAAATTAATAATTGCGGTTGTTCTTATCTTATCGTCAGTCTCGGTCTGGGTAATAGAGAGAAGGTATCCTAAAAATAAGAGAAATAAAGTAGGAGTCGTCCTAGCTATAACGACTGAAAGCAAGAAGGAACATCTTAGGCTAAGATCAGACTTGATCCTAGGAGTCAAGGAAGTAGTAAGAACTAAAGGAAAGGAAAACATCTTAAATGTTATTGAGATGCCTGAATACTATGCGTCTAAAATCGATGACCATCCTGCTTCCCTTCAGGCCCTTAAAAAAGCTGATGCTCATTTCATAATTTATGGCTCCTGCAAACAGAGATTAGAGAAGGGTACTCCACATTATTTCATGGCTCTTGAAGCAACAGTTATTCATAAACCTATTCCTAAAGTAATAAGCGATTTATTTGCGCAGGAATTTTCTGAACTCTTCCCAAGACGGGTGGCCTTTCCTATTGCCGATGAGATTAGCGGTTTTGAGGTGACAAAGGAATGGATTGGGTTTATTGCTCGATACATCATCGGAATAGCCGCCTTTTTGTCTGAGGGTTTTGATCTAGCTTTGGAACTTTTCAAGGAACTCGATCTTGAGCTAGAACAGATAGATGTGAATCTTACTCAGATAAGGAAAGTCAAGGCAAGGCTTCCACAGCGAATAGCGGAAAGTTCACTGGCCATAGCAAATAACAAGTATCTTTTATATACAAAAACTAAGAATATAGAGTTACTACGCCAAATGAAACCTTTGCTAGATATCTTGAAAGAAATGGATCCAAATAATTATGTCGCTCACTTGTTAAGAGGGATATATCTTTTTTTGGTAGAAAGGAATGTGGAAGAGGCAAAAAAAGAAATTAAAAAGAGTAAGAACACATTAGATTCCACATGGAGATATAGCGAAGCATTTCTATATGCTTATGAAAATGATCTAGATAAAGCAGAGAGTTCGTACAAAAAAGCATTCAGAGATGGAGTTGCATCGGGTGCCATATTACAAGCAGAAGACTTTATAAACGATGTCTTAGAGATTGAACCCGATAAATGGCAACTTTGGTACTGTGTAGGAATGATTAATTGGCGGGCAAAAGAAGACAAAATATTGGGTAGACAGGCTTTTGAAAGATTTTTGGAAGGTGGTTCAGACGCTGATTTTCAAGAACAGAAAAGAAAAGTTAGGGAGTATTTGAAAAGCACAAAAGTAGAGAATGGGGAAATACCCAGATGACTCTATGCTCGATCCCTTACCGATAGCTTTCTCGGGGGGGTCAACCGGGGTTCGATAAATCGAACCCTACATTAGTAGGGGCTTGATTTATCAAGCCCTACTGAGCCCTAAAGGCTCGGCTACACGAGACAAATACATGCAAGGCTAAAAGCCTTGCCCTACATTTTTACCTGTTATTCGTCATCCGTCATCCGAGGAACGAGTATGAACCAGATCATCGAAGGATTAAAAAAATATAAATGGTATAAGGGACAGATAATTGATACCAAAATAGTCCCCTCAAAAAGTGGAGAATACAGTGAGCTTTCTCCTCCTCTGCCTGCTTCCCTGCAAGAATATCTGACCTCTAAAAAAATCGGAAAATTATATTCTCACCAGACCGAAAGCATAAATAAAATCAGACAAGGAAAAAACCTGATCATCACAACCGGAACTGCCTCAGGAAAGACCTTGTGTTTTAACCTTCCTATTCTTGAAACTCTGGAGAAAGATGGAAAATCGACAGCTTTATATCTT
>JALHSU010000028.1 GCA_022865345.1 Candidatus Zixiibacteriota bacterium | reverse complement strand
TTGATAATTCCCACTTCAGGCACAGCTTTCATAAACGGATATAATATCGCTTCTCAGGACTCTGAGGTAAGGGAATCCATCGGGCTGGCAGCAGGAACAGAGAGGTCTTTCTATTACCGGCTTTCTGGCTGGCAGAACCTCTGGTTTTTTGGGGCACTGCAGAAGATAAATAGTAACGATTTGAAAAACAGGATCGAGTCCCTTTTAAAAAGGCTGGACATATTCTCTGAAAAAGACAAAGAGTTTATGAAATGCTCTACCGGCGAGAAAAGGAAATTAGATTTAGCCAGATGCCTTCTAACTGATCCGCCGGTTCTGCTGCTGGACGAGCCGACTACTTCTATAGACCCTTACTCTGCTATGAAGATAAGAGAGGTGATTGGAGAGTTGAAGGGTAAGGGGAGAACCATACTTTTAGTGACCCATAACTTATATGAGGCAGAAAGGCTCTGTGACCGGGTGGGGATTATGAGTGAAGGGAAGTTAGCGAAGGAAGGTTCCCTGTCTTCACTTAAAAATGAAGTTCCTACCAAAAAGGTGACTGTGAGGTTAAAAAACTTTCCTCTTGGCGAATTTCTGGAGAAACTGAAAGTTTTTGGTCAGGTCAACACCAGACCTGAAAGAAGGGAAGTCGAGGTGAGGTTACAGGATTCAGGAAAGCTGAACGAGCTTATCGAGTTTTTCAATTCCGGGAACCTCATCTTTGAATCGATCCAGACCCGTGAGCTTTCTTTAGAGGAGATTTTCATAAAATATACTCAAGGTCAAGGATAATGAACAGGGTAATTGCTTTTATATATCGCGGCTGGATAACGATGTTTTCTTACAAGACTGCTTTGGTTTTGCAGTTTCTCTCAATGCTGGTTACAACTGCCTCCTTTTATTTTCTGGCGAAGCTGGTCGGGTTTCAGGCGAATAACCCTTATCTGGCCCAATATGGTGGGAATTATATGTCCTTTTTGATCATCGGGGTTATATTTCAGAGTTTCGTCTCAGTTTCCCAGAATTCATTTTCTTCCACTATCAGAAATGAACAGCTTATGGGGACTTTGGAGTCTCTGCTTATGTCCAGGACCCCTTTATACCAGATCTTAGTTTATTCCACCGTATGGACTTTCATCTTCACCCTGATAAATATCGTGGTGATTTTGGCTGCGGCTATACTGGTCTTCAAAGTCAGCTTGAACGTCAATTATCTCTCGGCCTTCATCATATTTTTCTTATCGATTATCAGCCTGGGCGGAATAGGGATGATTTCTGCTGGTGTGATTATGGTCACCAAGCAAGGTGATCCGGTGAGCTGGTTTGTAACTATGCTTTCCGCCTTTTTATCCGGAGTCTATTACCCGATTGAGGTTTTACCCAAGTTTTTAAAATCCTTGGCTTTGATCTTGCCAAATACTCATGCCCTGATCGCTTTAAGGCAGACTTTGACCAATCATTATTCTATCTCGCAAGTCAAGGGTCAAATACTAATCTTGGTGATTTTCGCTTTGGTGACTATTCCCTTGGGGATCATCTCTTTCAAACTGGGATTTGATAGATCGAGAAAAGAAGGGACGCTGTCGTATTATTAAGGATAAAAAGATTGTATGTCAGGCTTGTATTTAGAACTACTTGACAAAAAGAGTCTTGACCCAGAAAAAATCTTTGTATATATCTTTATTGAATTTAAAGACAAGAGACAGAGGAGGTGTTGAATCGTGCGTTACAGGATTTTGATTGAACAGGATGAGGATGGCATATTTGTGGCTGAATGCCCTTCTCTGCCTGGATGTGTTTCTCAGGGAAAGACTCGCAGGGAAGCCTTAGAGAATATTCAAGATGCCATCAAAGGGTATCTCAAGAGCTTGAAAAAACATAATGAACCTATCCCTCCCCCGATTGATGAAGAAATTGTGGAGGTGAAGGTTTGAATAAATTACCCGTGATTTCTGGAAGAGAACTCTGCAAGAAATTGAGGAAGATAGGTTACTCTGTAGATCATCAAACCGGAAGTCATATTATCCTCAGAGATGAAAATCCTCCACATCGAAGATTGACTGTGCCGGACCATAAGGAAATCGCAAAAGGGACTTTAAGGGCTATAATTCGCCAAGCTGGTTTAACCCTTGAGGAATTTAAAAAATTGATGTAAGAAAAGCCTTGTTGTTTGACCAAGGGAGTTTCAAGAAATTCACTTTGTGGCCGTCGGGTCCCCTGACCCGACGGAAATATGGCGTGCATCCCACCGCAGGCGGGATGCACGCATTGACACGGATGATGCACTCCAAAATCATCTCCAATCAAATCTATACCTCTGGGCGACGTGGTCAAAGGCTTCTTTGGATAAGGAATTTTTCAGAAGCTCATCTATCTCCTGAACCCTGGATTGCCAGAAATCTTTATCCTCCCAGGTGAAATCTCTGCTGGGCAGGACCTTTCGGCAGCTCTCCCACTGGTCCTCTTCCAATTTCCACCATTGGGGATGGGCTATTTTAGTTCCGAAGGTCTTCTCATAATAATCTAAATTTGAATCTATCTGGCTGCCTGGAAAATGGGAATAGTCTCCGATTGCCCAGAAAAGGTAACTATTATCTGTTTCCATCATCTTCTTCATAAAATCAATCGTCTCCATAACGGTCTGGTGGGTCTCTCCCGGGTGGTTGAAGATGATGTTCGCCCTATGCAGCACCTTTTTCTGGCTCAAGTTGAGTGAAAGCTCTTTGAAATACTCCAGATACTTTAAAGGATTATTCACCTTGTGCATAATCTCCAGCATTTTTGGCGAACCGCTCTCCAGTCCAAATTGAACTTCGACCTTTAACCCGGAAAGCAGATCTGCATCCTCATAATCCAAAAGATTCGGGAGAGTTTCTATGGAGACCCAGAAATCATAGTTTTTCTCTTTAAATTTGCCCAAAAATTCTTTTCTCCATTTAGGGTTTATCCCGAAACAGGCATCAGCTAAGGCTAAAGAATAAGGTTTCAATTCATCCACTATTCTCTGGATCTGGTCTATAGCTTTATCCGGGCTCATCTCTCTCCAGTCCCGGTTTCTCTTGGCCGCCTCCATACAGAAATTACAGGAGAAGGGGCAATCCCGGCTCAGATATATATAGAATGGATAAGGGTATCTACCTTTTTCATTTTTCTTATTTGTTATCTGGCTTAAATCTAAAAAGGGAAGGTCTTTTAAGTTGGCTGTCTCTCCGGAGAGGATAACAGGTTTTTCCTCTTTTTCCACTTCCCCCTGGCAGACCTTCAAAAAAGCTCTCTCACCTTCGCCAATCACTATGAAATCAAAAGGTGATTCTGGATAGGTAAAATCCTCTGGCACAGCGCTGGGATGATAACCTCCCACAATCAGGGTTGCCTGAGGATTTATCTCTTTCAAAATGGAGGCCACGGACAAAGTTGCCTGATAGGAGAGACTTGTCCAGCAGGAGATCCCCACGATATCGAAGTCTATTTGACTCAAAAAAGCCTTTGCTTTTTCCTTAAACCTTCTTATGGTCACCCGGCTATTGGGCCTTCCGATCTCAGTCTCCAGGTCGACGATCTTTACATCAAAATGTGGCTTTAGATAAGAATAAAGATAGAGAAGCTGGGATTTTACCTCAACCCGCTCTAATTCCTGGGGAAAATAGAAAATCGAGGGGAAAAGGAGAAGAATTTTTTTAGGATGGTTCATTTTTCCAATATGGTTTCGTAGTGCTCGCCAGGTCCTCTGACCTGGCGAGTTAAGTGAATTTAGCTTTTCCGTTGGGTCAGGGGACCCAACGGGCACAGAGAACCTCACAGCTGATTGAGCGGATTAAGCTGATATTAATTATTCTCATCTGCTTAATCTGTTCCATCTGCTGTGAATGATTTTTCCATCCTGCTTAAATGCGAGGTGCAATACATAACCTCACCCTAACCCTCTCCTTAAAAAGGAGAGGGGAAAGCCAATTCGGGTTCGATAAATCGAACCACTACATTTAAGCATTCTTTTTGCTTTCCATCTCGATTCTATACAGGCAGTAAGGATTATTGAATCTTGAGCTTGAGGAGCCTATGGCTGTGGTAGAACAGCCACAGCGGCACATTTTCAGATGAGGACAGTCCTTGCAAAAACCCTCAGCTTTATCCGGTGAGAACTGACGGTTATAAGAGAAAAGAGACATATCAAACCAGATCTCCTTCAGGGGTCTTTGTCTGATATTCCCCTCCACAAACTCCTCTGGCATCGAAAGGCATCCCTTGATATTCCCGTTACTCTCTATCCCTATCACCCGGCACCCGGCATAGCATCCTAAATACGGGTAACCTCTCCATAGATCGTCCCCTAATTCGCCGTAGTACCCTATATTTTCCCCTACGTCTATCTCGATTTTCTTCTCATCTCGGATCTCTATAATCTTGCGAGCCAACTCCGGCATATCCTCAGGCGTCATAGACCCATCTCTCATCTCACACATCCTGCCAGTGGAGGTGGTCATCTGGATTCTCCACAAGGGAATACCAATATCTAAAAGGTCTTGGTAAATAAGGTCCAATTCTTCAAGATTAAGCTTGGATACCTGGGTTAAGGCGCAGACTTTCTGGCCGCTTTCCTTTATCATTTTCAAAGCCTGATAAGCTTTTTTATAGCTTCCTTTGGTTCGCCGGATCATATCATGAGTCTTTTCAGTTCCATCGAAGCTCACTCCCACCATATTCATTTCGATCTCTTTGAAATCTCTCGCCACTTCCTCGTTCACGCACCAGCCATTGGTCACTATCCCCAGCTTTACTTTTCTTTCTTTCAGCCTCCTGGCTAACTCTTTCCAATCCTTTCGCAAAAGAGGCTCACCACCGGACAGAGTTAAAAACTCGCATCCTAACTCTGCTAAATCATCAATTAACTTCAGGGCTTCTTCAGTATTAAGCTCATCTTTTCTTTTTTCCCCGGCTGCGGTGCCACAATGAAGACACCTCATATTGCACAAAAAGGTTATCTCCCAAACTGCATTGGAGGGGTAAAGTTTGAATTCACTCATAAGTTTTTCCTTTCTTAGGCTTTTTTCCTCTGTCTTAGACGAGATTGACAGATTATCTCCAACATCTCATTCAGGTTGTATTTCCAGGATTCACAGTTATTTTCTAATTTTTCTTTTCTCCAGATGATCCGGTGAGGACATCCACCCATACATAAGGGAAGAATACTGCAATCCTGACAGCTCTGGTTTTTGAAAGGGTTCCAGTTCAGAAAAGGGAAAAGGTTAGGATGGAAAGGATCAACCGGGGTTTTAATATTTCCACAGCTTCTCTCAATTATACCCACATCGTTGAAACATTTATACAGAAGACCTTGCGGGTCCACGATATAGGAGTTCATACTCTGAGCAGAACAGTACGAAGCCAAAGGGGAAGGAAGCTTTTCCAATCTGAACCCAAAATCCAGGGCTAAGTTATGTAAAGCATATTCCATTTTGGAGAACTCTTTATTGTCGTAACAGTTCTCCGCGATATTTATGCAGACCTCGTTAGCCGCCTCCACATTTCCGAAGAAGAGATTCACTTTCTCCTGCAGATTGTTCTTGACCAGGTCAGTCAAAAGCTCGGCTATATCCTCTTTCCGAGTTGTCTTATCAACGTTTACTCTGAGATTCAAATCCAGAATCTCCTTGATATCGGTCATATTCTTTAAAATAACATCATAGCTTCCCTGGCCATTGGCTAAGGGCCTTCTCTTATCGTGAACCTGTTTTGGCCCATCTACACTTATCTGGATCGAGCTCACCCCTAAGTTCTTAAGTTTAGCAGCTATCTCTCTGGTTAAAAGGTAACCATTGGTCATCATTCCAGCGCCATAAGCCACCTTATATTCTGCGCAGATATCCCTAAAGGCTAAGCTTAATTCCTCCAGCAGGTCGAATCTAACCAAAGGCTCGCCTCCATACCAGGAAACAGAGAAGGTCTTCACAGTTTTGGCTTTGTCCTCCACAAAAGCTACTAGGGAATCAATGGTCTCAGTGGACATAGATCCTTTTTTAACCTCTTCAAAGCAATATTCACACTTGAAGTTGCAGGCTAAAGTCGGGGCGATGATCAATCCCAGTCGGCTGGTATCAAAACGGTCAAGGCGATTTTTCAGCTCTAATTGGGAGAACTCGTCTACCGGGTCGTCTATCAGGAAGTGGCCGAGCCTGAGCTTGGAGACAAAGTCCCGGTATTCTTCTTTCTGGGACAGGAAATCGATCTTTTCCGGATTGGAGATCAAGTCGCAATAATCTTTATACTTATTTTCCTCCATTAAAGCCAGTCCACCGGTCCAGGAATTATAAGCTATGACCTTACCATCGCCTCTTGGAAGAAAATGACTGTACCTGGACTTCTTCATTTAAAGAAAACCTTCCTTTCTTAAATCTACAGAGTTACACCTACTTTTTTGGGACATCTTTTACAATCCTCTGGCAGCTCTTGAGAGTTCACATATTTCCTTAGATATCTATACTTTTTTCCATTCCAGATCTCAGCCAGCTTCTCTTGATATAAATTACCCATGGTCTCATCTGAAAAACAACAGGGCTTGATCTCACCCTCAGAGGAGATTCGAAGATATGTCCAGGGCTCATGGCAGAATCCGGCTGTGTTTTTTCTTTCCAACTTTCCATCCTCTACAAAAGCGTCTGAATCCGTCGGTAAAAAATAGACCGGGACAAAAGGGATTAATAGAATCCCTTCTTCCTTGGCTAAGTCCAAAGACACCAAAAAGATCGATTTGGCAAAATCAGCATAAGGGGTTAAAGAATGCGCTCTTAATCCCTCGTTTAAAATTATCAGGTCCTGGACAACAACTCTTCGTATCCCTAAATTGGATGCCAATCTTACAAAATCTGGTAATTCCACAATGTTTTCCTTTATGGCCACAAAGGATAAGACTATCTCAGGTGAACCTTTCCCCCTTTTTCCCCCTAAGTCTTTTATCCTTCTGATATTCTCAATTATCCTGTCGAACTGGTCGTTTCCGGATAAAAGCTTATAAGTTCTGGCATTTGCAGCATTTAAGGAGACGTTTATGCTCAATCTGTCATAAGATGAAAACTTCTCAGTCCATTTGCCGTTCATCAAGATACCGTTGGTGGTGATATTTATCTCGATTCCCGCAAAATTTTCTACCACGTAATCGAACATCTTCTCATAATCCGGGTTAAATAGAGGCTCTCCCCAGCCATAAAGCCCTAAGGAAGTGGCATATTCCAAGGGCTCTGACAGTTTTACCCATTTTTCAAAGGGAAAGTCAGAATAATGAGACAAAGTTTCCGGGGACCGGTCAGTGCAGAAAATACAGCGGTTATTACATCTGGTTCCGGTTGGGGAGATGACATTCACCGGAAACGATTCCAGGACCTCTTTCTGGGCAGGCCTTTCCTCCTGATTTAGTTTATCATTTTTCTCGCGAATCCTTATTTTTTCCTCTTTTGAACCCATCCTGAGAATTCCTGAAAAATCTATCTTTTTGTACGATTCTTTTCCTCTAATAACTAAGCGGGAGCTATCAATTAGAAGGTAGCTCCTCTGGACTTAACAGTTACAAAACCCTAGCAGATTACAAAAGCAACTTATCAGGTTTCCTCTCTTCCTATTTTGCATAGGAAGAGAGGAAAAATCCAATCTAAGGAGTTTAGATCTCAATTATCGGGACACCATAGCAGGGTTTTATCTTGCAGAAGGTGGTGCAGGGATTATACCTCGGGCACACTCCCACTGTGGTAACCTCCTCTGGATCGATGAGATATTCCATTCAATTCACCTCCTTTCTTCTGTGAAAATTATTTCAAAAATTCAGTTCCTAGCAAGCCAGCTAAATCTTTTTCTTCTAATTTCAAATATCTTAAATGAGGGTAAAAGAAGTATTTCTTTTTAAGAGTTATCAGAGATAAAAACTCCTATACGAGTTTTTTGCTAATATACAGATTTTTTTAGCTTAAGCAAGAGAAAAATTTCTTTAAAGTTTAAAAAAAATTTAATCCTTATCCTAAGAGTATCCAGAATAAACTGATATAATATTCAGGTAGGGCCAGGGTTTTATAAATCGCATAATTTCACCCAACCGAAAACTTTATTTAAAAACAGCCTTAATTCAAACAGGGCAAAGAAGCTTTGAACTATCTCTATAAAAAAGTTCCTCTCCCCCAAAAGGATATGAAGGAGAGGAAAGGTTTCTTAAGAGGAGTTCTATCACTCAATTACTGGAGGAACGCCATATAATGGCTTTATCCTGCAGAAAGTGGTGCAGGGATTAAAAATCGGGCAAACTCCCAGCTTTGTTACCTCCTCTGGATCAATGAGATAATCCATTCAACTTCACCTCCTTTCGTCTGGGATTGAGTCCCTTTCAGGATATTTTGAAAGGTGTTCACTTGTATCTTTAAGGAGAGTAAGCCAAAGAACTATAACTTTTTGGATATCAAAAAAGCTAAATTTTCCGAGTGCAGTTTTTACCAGTATAAACGCTCTTTTCAATTTAAGCAAGGAAATTTTTTGATTTTTTTCTTATAAGATTAAACTTAATCAAAATGAGGCGAAATTCATTTTCGATTCCAATAACATTTTTAGATGATTCCCTTCTTGGGCCAGTTAAAAATAAATTCATTTACTTTTAATGGATAAATCCCGGTTTTAGTCCTTATCCTGGGATGCAAGATATGATAGATAACGATATTTTTCCTTGACAAACGCTTGTTTAAAAATTATTAATATTTGACACTTGCAAGCATTATGTATGGCAAAAAGGAAAAGGTATAACATTTTTTAACTTTTAAAAAGGAGGTTAAGTGCAGAAGTTCTATTTCGATATCAGGGATATCTTTAGAGCTCCCCGCTTAGCGCTTTCCGGAAAAAAACTCCTCATCCAGACCTCAGGGTTGCTCTGCGGGTATCTGGGTTTTTTGATCCTGACTTATCTTGCTCATCTTTTAAGTGACAGGAGACTTTCCGAGGTCTGGGGAAGTTACGGTCTTTTCCCGGTGCATGATTTTTCTTTTTCAGGTTTTTTAGCCTGGCTGGCATTCATAATCGGCTGCCTTTTTTTCATCTGTATCTTTCTTCTTTCGAATGCAGCAGTGGGAAAAATCACCTACGAACAGCTCAAAGGAGATGAGTTCTATTCTACCAAGGACTCCTTCAAATTCCTGAAGAAGAACTGGAAAACAGTTCTTCTCTCCCCCCTCTCGATCTTAGCCCTGGTTATAATTTTACTGATCTGCGGTATAATCATCGGGCTTCTGGGAAAGATACCCTATGTAGGCGAGTTAGGCCTGGGGATTTTCTACGGGGTCCCGATCTTCGTAGTGGCTCTTTTCACGGCTTATACTCTTTTCATTTTCTTTATTGCTTTGTTTATGACCCCAGCCATTGTTGCCACGACTAAAGAGGATGTGTTCGAGACCATAGTTCAGCTTTTCTCCTCTATCTGGACCCAGCCCTGGAGGTATTTTATCTATACTGGTCTTTCAGGTCTTCTGGCAAAATTAGGAGCTTTCGTTTTTGGTTATTTCTGCTACCGGGGAGTTCAGTTAGTTAACTGGTCTGTCGGGGTTTTGATGAAAGATAAACTCTCCGAGATAATCGAGGGGGCTTTAGGATATCTGACTGTCCCTTCCTCGATTCTTTATTTCTTCTCCAACATCTTTCCGGGAATCCGGTTTGCATACCTGGTCCCAGAGCCGGGATGGGAAGCAGGTCTGAACTGGTCAAGAGAGATAGCGGCTTTTTTGATCGGGATAACCTTCATTTTGATAGTTTTTGTGGTTATCTCCTATGCTTTAGCCACTCTTTCAGTCGGACAGACTTTGACCTATATCATCATCCGCAAGAAAAAAGATGATGAGAACCTCTTAGAGAAGAAAACCGAAGAGGAAGAGGAGGAAGAAACAAAATCAAAAGAAGAGGAAAAGAAGGAAGAGCCTAAACCCGAGTATCCGCCAGGTGAAAGCCTGAAGTAATTCTAATCCGGTGATTTCTTAAGGGAGGTTTTCTAACCTCCCTTATTTGTTCTTCGTAGTGCGAACCTTTCAGGCTCGCCGAGGGAGGAAATTCACAGCGGATTTAAGCAGATTAAGCTGATGTTCAGAACGGATTTATCAGCCTCAAGGTTAAATTCGACTTAATCCTGCTAATCAGCTGTGAGGTATTCAGTCTTTTGGAAATATAGCGGAGGTCTTCAGACCTCCATCTTTTTATAAGGGTTTTTTGTTGTTGACAAAGGATTTTAGGGGATATTAAATTGACTCTGGTTTTTCAGAGTCATTCTGAGTCCCTGTAGGGGCGAAGAATCTGCACAATTCTATTTTGCGGTAGATTCCTTCGGTCATCCCTGTAGGGAACTCCCTCAGAATGACAAAAGCACAAAAGCGACCCTTAAAGGGTCGCGCTACGAACAGGCAAGATGCCTGTTCCACCAATACTATGATTAACTGTTTCCTAATTGATATTGAAGGGACGATTGTAAAAGATAAGTCTTATGCTCCAGTGGAAGGTGTGGTTGAATGGCTGAGAAAGGTTAAATCCTCAAGGAAGAAATTCAGCCTGGTTTCAAATAACACCACTCACTCTCCGGATGAGCTTCTGCCTTTACTTAAGAGTAAAGGTTTCGACTTGGGAGAAGAGAATTTGGATACCTGTATGAAGGTTACAGGGGAATGGCTGAAAAAGAAAAAGATAAAATCCTGTTTTGTCCTGGGAAATGAGGCTTTGAAAAGTTATCTTGGAAAAGAGAGGATTAAGATCAGAGAGGATAGTTCAGTTCAAGCTGTTGTTGTGGGTCTGGATGGGGAGCTAAATTTTCTGAAGCTGAAAACTGCTACCAGAGCTTTAGTGGAGAATAATGCTCATCTTGTAGCCCTGCACGCAAATAAGGTTTATAAGGATTCAAAAGGTGAGATTGCCCCTTCGGTCGGAGCTGTCGTAAGAGCACTGGAGTATGCCTCCGGTAAAAGAGGTCTTATTATGGGTAAACCGAGTATCGATTTCTACCGTAGTGTATTGAGGAGGCTTGATATCAAACCGCAAAATTGTCTTATGATAAGCGATGACCCGCTTTCGGATTTAGTCGGGGCTAAAAAGCTGAAAATAAAAACAGCTTTTGTCCTTTCAAGTAAGTATGATCGGTCGATTTTGAAGAGGCTTGACAAAAAGAAAAGACCGGATTACGTTTACGAAAGTATAGCGGAGATTAAAGTCTGAAATGCTCAAGAGATTCGGCCGGGAGTACAACTCCCGACCGAGCAAGGGACCCGCACTTAAAGAGTTGCATTCGGGAATTCCAATTCCCGAACGAACAAGGAGATAAAGACTTAATATGCATATCGGGATCGTTGGTTTGCCCTTTGTGGGAAAAACAACTATCTTTAATGCCCTGACTTCTGCTCAGGCTAAGACCGGGGAGTATTCCTCTTCAAAGGAGCCTAACCGGGCTGTGGTGAAAGTCCCTGATCAAAGGGTTCATAAGATAGCAGAGATGTTTAATCCCAAGAAGGTGACTCCAGCAGAGATAGAATATATCGATGTTGCCGGGATGGTCAAACTTACAGAGACAGGTCATTCTGAAAAGGAAAAAGAAGCTGAGCTTTTCTTCCATTTAAGGGGAGTGGATGCCTTAGCTTATGTGATAAGGCTTTTCCGGGATGAGAATATCATCCATCCACTTGGCAGCATTAATCCATTGAGAGACATGGAAAGTTTCGACCTGGACCTGACTATTCTCGATCTGGAGACTATCGAGAAAAGGATGGTCAAATTAGAAAAAAGCTACCAGACCACAAAATCTCCTGAGGAAAAAAGGGAGTACGACCTTTTGACCAAATGCAAAGTTTCTCTGGAAAAAGGGATTCCCTTGAGGGATTTAGATTTCGCAACTGAAGAGGTGAGACTCCTTAAAGGATACAGTTTTTTGAGTTTTAAGCCGATTCTGATAATACTGAATCTGGGGGAGGAAGACCTCTCCGAGTCGGAAAAACTGGAAAAGGATTTTTCCTCAAAACTTAAATTCAAACACAGCCAGGTCTCAGCATTTTGCGGGAAATTAGAGATGGAGATATCCCAGTTAGAGGAAGAAGACAGAGCGTCTTTTTTAAAAGAGTTAGGACTAAAAGAACCTGTCAAAAACAGGATGATCAGCACTTCGTATAATCTATTGGGACTTATCTCCTTTTTTACTGCCAATCAGAATGAGGTGAAAGCCTGGGCAATTCCTTCAGGCACAAAAGCCCTGCGCGCCGCAGGCACGGTGCATACGGATATGGAGAAGGGGTTCATTAAAGCTGAGGTGATAAACTACGATAAGTTAATAGAGGCAGGCTCAATTCATCATGCCAAAGAAAAGGGCCTGGTTCGCCTGGAAGGGAAAGATTACATAGTTCAGGATGGAGATTTAATCTTTTTCAGGTTTAATGTTTGATCGTAGCGTTGCCACTCCCGTGGCAACGGAGGTTCGTCCTCACAGGAGTGAGGACGCTACGTCTATTACTGCATTGACACGGTCAATGCACTCCATAAAGGAGAAGATTATGGATGATTTCAAAAAAGATTTCTTTAAGGATGTCAGGCATATCCAGGAGGAGATGGATTTACTTTTTGATCATTTCTACAAAATGGGGCATTCGCCGGTTTTAACCTCCAAGAGATTGTGGCGACCGCCCACAGACGTTTTTGAGACTGAGAATGGCGTAATAGTCTTACTGGAGATAGCCGGGATGAAACAGAAAGACTTTTCCATCACCCTTTCTGATGACATCTTGACTGTTAAAGGTGAAAGGAAAGAGAAAGCTGAACCCTCTATAACCGGGTATAGAAACAAAGAGATAAATTTCGGGATGTTTGAGCGGAATATCTACCTACCCGAGAACATCGACTCGGATGAAATTGTCGCTGCGTATAAGGAAGGATTTCTGGAGATAACGATTAAGAAAAGAAAAGGGAAAAAAGTAAAAGCAAAAGAGATAGAAATAGAGGAAGGATAAAATCAATATTAGCAGTTTTCTAAGGAACACGGTAAAAGGCGTGTTTATGTCATTCTGAGCCCGTAGGACGAAGAATCTCTAAAAATTGATTTTAACAGATTCTTCGTCCGCCTTCGGCGAACTCAGAATGATAGGCAGAAACACATAGCATAGACCAGTTGGACGAGGAGGTAAAACTTGTTAAGAGAAGAAACCAAGATATCTGAGGAAATGAAAAAGCTTACAGATGAGCTTTCGATATTGCCCCTGCGTGGGAACGTGGTGTTTCCTTCGCTGATAATTCCACTAGTGATAACTGACCAGAGGTATGCTAAGCTGATAGATGATTCTCTAATGGGCGGAAAAGCGATCGGGCTTTTTGCCCAGAAGAACCCAGAAATAGAGAATCCAGGGCCAGATGACATCTATAAAATCGGCACAGCCGGCACCATCTTGAAGATGCTCAGGTTTCCAGACGGGAGTGTGCGTTTTTTAGTTCAAGGGCTTTCTAGGATACGGATAAAAAAATACCTGAAAGAAGATCCTTTCCTTTTTGCCAAGGTTGAGCCTTTAGAAGATATCATTGAGGAATCTGTGGAGATGGAGGCTCTGATGCGCACCATCTTAGATCTTCTGAAAAAGGTGGTGAATCTGGCTCCCTATCTACCGGATGACCTGCAGATCTCCGCTTTAAATACTGAAGACCCGGGCAAGCTCTCGGATCTGGTCGCCTCAAACCTGAACATCACCTTAGCCCAGAAACAGGAGCTTTTAGAGACCGTAGAGGTTAGAGAAAGGCTTAAGAAACTGACCCTTTATCTAAATAAAGAAGTGGAAGTTTTAGAGCTTTCCAGAAAGATCCAATCCCAGGCTGCAACTGAGATGGGAAAAATGCAGAGGGATTATATTTTAAGGGAACAGCTCAAAGCGATTCAAAAGGAATTAGGCGAGGCGGACGAGAGGACCCAGGAGGTTGAGGAGTTCAAAAAGAAAATCGAAGTAGCCAAGATGCCGGATGAGGCAAGGGAAGCAGCCTTAAAAGAGGTGGACCGGCTCTCCAAGATGAACCCGGCTGCGGCAGAATATATCGTATCCAGAACCTATCTTGACTGGCTGGTGAACCTACCCTGGAGCATCGGAACCCAGGATAATTTAGATATAAAAGATGCGAAACGTGTGTTAGATGAAGACCATTATGACCTGGAAAAGGTCAAGGAAAGGATCTTAGAATACTTAGCAGTGAGGAAATTGAAGTCTGACCTTAAAGGTCCTATCCTCTGCTTTGTAGGACCTCCAGGTGTGGGTAAAACCTCTTTAGGTATGTCGATTGCACGGGCATTAGGAAGAAAATTTAACCGCATCTCCTTAGGAGGCATGCACGATGAAGCCGAGATAAGAGGACACCGCAGGACTTATATCGGCTCT